>JAGFXN010000090.1 GCA_017861215.1 Deltaproteobacteria bacterium
GACTCTTCAACGGCAGTGACCTTGCCATGCATGCCGCCGGCCGTCACGACTTTGTCGCCTTTTTTCAGGGCATCAAGCAGCGCTTTGTGCTCCTTTGCTTTTTTCTGCTGTGGGCGGATGAGAAGAAAATAAAAAATTGCAAACATGATTATGAGCGGGACAAGGCTTGTCAGTGCCGACTGCCCTCCACCGGCAGCCCCGCCAGGCGGGGTTCCCATTGCGTATGCCAGACCGATCATCTAAATAGACCTCCACGTGTAATAGTTCTGATTTTGAATTACGAATACTGCCTCAAAAATGGGTGAATATCAACCCAAATAAGCTCCCTGCTCTCTTTTTGCATAGAACTCTTTTCTGAACAGGGAAAAGCGTCCCTCGGCAACTGCCTTTCTGGCTTCGGCCAGCAGATGCAGATAGTAATGAAGGTTGTGCAGAGTGTTGAGTCGGGCGGAGAGGATTTCCCCGCAGCGGAACAGATGCCGCAGATAGGCCCGGCTGAAGGTGCGGCAGACATAGCAGCTGCACTCGGGGTCGAGCGGCGCCGGGTCGTCAAGATATTCGCCGCGCTTGATATTGACCCTGCCGAAGGAGGTGAAGAGCATGCCGTTGCGGGCGTTGCGCGTCGGCATGACGCAGTCGAACATGTCGTAGCCGGCATGAATCCCCTCGATCAGGTCCTCCGGCGTGCCGATTCCCATGACATAGCGCGGCTTGTCCGCGGGGAAGAGCGGCGCCGAAAACTGCATCACCTCCAGCATCCGCGATTTTTCCTCACCGACCGAGACCCCGCCGAGCGCATAGCCGTCAAAACCGATTTCCAGCAGGTCATGCATGCTGCGCTCTCTCAGCTGCGGGAATATCCCCCCCTGAACGATGCCGAAAAGTGCCTGGTCCCGGCGTGTCTGCGCCTCCTTGCAGCGTCTGGCCCAGCGAGATGTCATCTCCAGGGATTTGCTGACATAGGCGAAGTCGGCAGGGGAGGGGGGGCACTCGTCAAAGCACATGATGATGTCGGCGCCGAGCGCTTCCTGGATGGCGATGGATGTCTCCGGAGAGATAAAGTGCCGTGAGCCGTCGATGTGGGATTGAAACTTCACCCCTTCTTCGGTGATCTTGCGCAGCTCGCCGAGGCTGAAGACCTGAAAACCGCCGCTGTCGGTGAGAAGCGGCCCGTGCCACTGCATGAAGCTGTGCAGCCCTCCCATCTGCCGCACCAGCTCGTGGCCGGGGCGGAGATAGAGATGATAGGTATTGCCGAGAATGATCCGGGCACCGACCTGCAGCAGGTCGTCAGGAGTCATCGCCTTCACGGTCGCCTGTGTTCCCACCGGCATGAAGATGGGGGTGGGGATAGTGCCGTGGGGGGTGGTGATTGTCCCGGCGCGGGCCGCAGACTCCGGGTCGCGGGCAGTTACGCTGAATGTAATGGCAGTTTCCACGGGAACTCCAGGCTTGGCCGGCAAAGAAAAAGCACTTGCAACTGAACGCAAGTGCTTTTGTTTTTTTTGGAGGCGACGGGCGGATTTGAACCGCCGAATAAAGCTTTTGCAGAGCTTTGCCTTACCACTTGGCGACGTCGCCGTTTAGAAAACGATATTTTTTATACCCTGTTTGCCGGATGCTGTCAATGAGGAAAACCGCCATCATTGCCCTTGTGCCGATCGCACCTGTTCCGCTCCGGCTTCCATTGCTTTGACGTTTGCCGGGATGAAGCTGTGGTTGCGTGCCGGCAGAGCTTTCTGCAGCGCCTCTTGCAGCGACGGCAGGGCGAGGGCGCCGCTGACAGCCGCATAGGCGCCGCAGGCAACCATGTTGACCATGCGCGCATCACCAAGTTCGATAGCGATCTGGTTCATCGGCACGCGGACCAGCGTGACTCCCGGCAGGGCAGCGGTGTCGGCCTCGACCAGGGATGAATTGACGATACAGAACCCGCCCGGTTTCACCTTGGCGGCATACTTGTCGAAAGAGAGCTGGTTAAGCATGATCGCCACGGAAGGGTGTCCCACCACTGGCGAACCGGTGTCGCCGTCGGCGATGATTACCGTGCACATGGCGGCACCGCCGCGCTTTTCCACGCCGTAGGCCGGGAAAAAGGAGACGTTTCTCCCTTCGTGTATGGCTGCATAAGAAAGCAGGTTGCCGGCCAGGAGAACTCCCTGCCCGCCGTAGCCCGCGATAAAGACGTCATGGCGCATCGATTCTGCTCCTAAAGATTGTCGGTGTTTTTGTACACTCCGAGGGGGAAGTAGGGGATCATTTCACTGCCGACCCGCTCGTTTGCCGCCAGAGGCTGCATCCCCCAGTTGGTGGGACAGGCCGCCAGCGCTTCAATGAACGAGAAACCCCTCCCTTCCACCTGATAGCGGAAGGCAGTTTTGACCAGTTTCTTGGCGGCAAGAACGTTTCTCGGATTGTTGACCGCCACCCTGGCGGAGAACGCCACGCCGTCAAGGTTGGAGAGCAGTTCGGCCATCTTGAACGGTGCCCCGTCGTTGTTGATGTCACGGCCATAGGGCGAGGTGGAGGTCTTCTGCCCCGGCATGGTGGTGGGGGCCATCTGGCCGCCGGTCATGCCGTAGGTGGTGTTGTTGACAAAGATCACGGTGATGTCCTCACCGCGGTTGGCGGCGTGAATGATTTCCGACATGCCGATGGCTGCCAGGTCACCGTCCCCCTGGTAGGTGAAGACGATGTTGTCGGGACGGGCACGCTTCACTCCGGTGGCGACTGCCGGAGCCCTGCCGTGGGGCGATTCCACCACGTCGATGTTGAAATAGCCGTAGAGAAACACGGAGCAGCCGACTGAAGCGCAGCCGATGGTCCTGTCGCGAATGGCAAATTCGTCCATGGCCTCGGCCACCAGGCGATGAACCGCGCCGTGATGACAGCCGGGGCAGAAATGGGTCTGCACATCCTTCAAGCTGGGCGATCTGCCGAAAACCTGTTTCATGGGTACACCTTCCCGATCTGCTCGAAAATCTCCTCCGGCGTCGGCAGGGAACCGGCTCCCGGCGGCCGGCCGTAAAAAGCCACCTCTGTGTCCCGCTCCACCGACAGGCGCACGTCATCGATCATCTGGCCGGTGCTGAGCTCGATGTCCAGGAAAAGTTTGCAGCGGCGGGACAGGTCGGCGTAGATCTTTTTCGGAAACGGGACCAGGGTTATCGGCCGCAGCAGGCCGACCTTCATGCCTGCTGCGCGCGCCGTCTCGACGGCAGTCCGCGAAATGCGCGCCGTGGAACCGAAGGCGGTGACGATCAGGCGGGCATCGTCGGTCCGGTACTCCTCCCAGCGGCTCTCCCGGTCAGCCAGCAGTTGATAGCGGGCATGCATCTCCCAGTGGAACTTCTCCATCTCGCCATCACCGAGCTTGAGGGATTTCACCACGTTCTGGGGGGAACCTTCGGCCCAGCCGCGCACGGCCCAATCCTTGGGCGGCAGTGCGCACACCGGGCGGCGGTTTGGAGTGATGGACTCCTTCATCTGCCCCAGGACCGAATCGGCCAGAACCATGGCAGGGATCCGGTAGAGGTCGGACAGGTCGAAAGCCAGCATGGTCAGGTCGTACATCTCCTGTACCGAACCGGGCGCCAGAACGATGATGCGATAGCCGCCGTGACCGCCACCGCGGGTCGCCTGGTAATAGTCGGCCTGGGAGGCGTCGATGCCGCCAAGCCCGGGTCCCTGGCGCATGATGTCAACGATAACGCCGGGCAGCTCCGAGCCGGCCATGTAGGAGATGCCCTCCTGCTTGAGAGAGATTCCCGGCCCGGAGGAGGAGGTCATGGCCCGCAAGCCGGCGGCCGACGCGCCGAGCACCATGTTGATGGCGCCGATTTCGCTCTCCGCCTGGATAAACGTGCCGCCGTTCCTGGGCAGTTCACGGGAGAGGTATTCCGGAATATCACTCTGGGGGGTAATGGGGTAACCGAAGTAGCAGCGCACTCCGGCCTTGATGGCCGCCATGGCAACCGCTTCGTTCCCCTTGACGAACTGTTTTCCGATCACTTCTGCTGCTCCTTGTACACCGTAATGGCAACATCCGGACACATTTCGGCGCACAGGGCGCAACCGGTGCAATTGTCCGCATCGGTAAACACGGCAACGGTGTAACCGAAACTGTTGGGACTGTCACTCAGCGTGACCAGTTTGCGGGTACAGGCGATGGTACAGAGCCCGCACCCTTTGCAACGCGCTTCATCTATGACTATTTTCGGCATCATGTACATCCTGATTCTGGCTGATTGTCACCGGATTTATGCGAAAGAAGTTAGCAGACTGTCGATTTGAGCGTCAACCAATTTATAAGAAAAAGCCCGGTCATCCCGGGCTGAACTCATGGTATCAGCAGCCTTTATTCAGCGGAACTCTGCCGGCAGTTCCGCCTTGCCGGCGTCCTCATTCATGGCCTCAAGTTTCTGTTTCGCCTTGGCTATCCGCACTTCAAGGTCACGCTGTGTGTTTTGCAGGGTCAGATACTCGCCGCGGGAGATTTTACTGCCATCAGCCATGCGTTCCCTGATGCCTACAGCCTGCTCCTCCAGGGACTTTATGGTACTCTTCTGCCTGTTGAACTCCTGCTTCCATGTCTCGCCATCCTTGCCGCCATAGAGTGGCTTTGCCTTCTCCTTCACCTTGTCATCAGGGGCGTCCGCTTTGGTGTCGGTTCCTTTGCGTGCCCCTTTTTCCGGCTCGCTCTTTTCAACTATCTCGACAGCCTGTTCCTGTTTTTCAGTAATAACGGCAGCGTCGCGGTACTTTTTCGGCACCTTCCCCAGATCATCGGCAAAACCGACCTGGCCCTTTTCATCAACCCATTTGTAGATTTCGGCTGAGCAGATTGCCGGAGTTGCAAGCAGCAGCAGTGTAAGGATGAAATAACGCATATTAGCCCTCCAAAAATTTAGAATCTAACAAGGATTCGGCATGAAGGTGTCAGGCGTCAGTAGAAAAAACTAAATGGACTTATTCTGACGCCTGAATCCTGACTACAGTATACTGTTTCTCATCCCGGCGGCCACGCCATGCTTCTCCCTGCCAGGAGATGGAAATGAACATGGAAAACCGACTGCCCGGCATCGGCATTGGTGTTGGCGACGATCCGGAAGCCGCTCTCCGCCACGCCGCGCTCACGGGCGATGGCGGCGGCAACCCGGAAAATATGTCCGATCAGATGGTCATCTTCGGGCAGCAGGTCAAGAATCCCGATGATGTGTTTGCGCGGAATCAGCAGCAGATGGAGCGGCGTTGCCGGATTGATGTCTTCAATTACCAGCAGCTTTTCATCCTGGTACACCATCTTTGCCGGAATCTCTCCAGCGGCAATCCTGCAGAAAAGACAAGACATAATCTACCCCTATCTTAGAGCTTATCCGTAAATAAACATTACAGGCTCGCATCCCGTCTTCACGTCATCTTTGCCCGTGCCTCGATCACAAAATCCTTGACGTAGCCGTGTTTCTGCCCTTTGGGTACTACGCCTGTGGTTTTGCTCAATCGGCCCGGTCAAATCTGCCATAAATCCGGGCGCGATCTCTCATAACGCTATTTACGGACAAGCTCTTAATCGAGTTTTCTCAAGCATACCAGAAACTCCCTGTTCCCTTTCGGCCCGGTGATCGGCGATTCGGTGACGCCGATCACCTCAAGCTGCAGGCTTTCTGCCAGAGAGCAGACCGATTCGATGACAGCGGCATGTTTCTCCGGCTCCCTGACGACTCCCCCCTTGCCGACCTCACCCCGCCCGACCTCGAACTGGGGTTTGATCAGAGCAATAATAGTGCCGCTGCGTTTGACAAGACGGAGCGTGTTGGGAAGAATCTTGTCCAGCGAGATAAAAGATGCGTCAATTACCGCCATGTCCGGCAGTGTCGGCAGGGTTTCCGGTTCAAGGTAACGGATATTGGTCTTTTCCAGCGACAGCACCCGCACGTCCTGCCGGAGTTTCCAGGCAAGCTGGCCATAGCCGACATCGACAGCATAGACATTCGCCGCTCCCCGCTGCAGGAGGCAGTCGGTAAAGCCGCCGGTTGATGCCCCGACATCAACGACTGTCAGACCATGGACATCAATCGCGAAATATTCAAGCGCTTTCTGCAGTTTGAGTCCTCCCCGGCTGACAAAGGGGAGGTCATTCCTTATCCTGACTGCCAGCGTGGTGTCGACCAGTTGCCCCGGCTTGTCGACTTTGTGATCGCCGATGATGACATCTCCAGCCATGATCAGCGCCCTTGCCCGTTCCCTGGAACCGACCAGTCCCCTGTCGACAAGCAGCCTGTCTGCCCGCTCCTTCACGGCAATTACTCCCACCCCATCGAAACGCGCTTCATTCCGGGAATTGCTGCCAGAGTTTCCACCGGACCCTTTGACAGATCTCGCGAACTGTGTCTGACCTGATACATAAGATGGAGTTCAGCGGCAGAGATGTTCTTTTCTATACTGGCATGCAGCGGATGGATATTGCATGATTCCAGGCCGGCATCTATCAGCGTTGTTATGCCGGGACGGTCCTCGCACCAGAGGCGCAGATATATGTAGGTGTCTCTGGTCAGCCGTAGTTCCACTTTTTTCAGCAGCAGCAGGCTGAGCAGTGACAGGATGGCGACCACAATCGATATGCCGAAAAGACCCACACCGCAGGCAACGCCTATGGCTGCCGCGATCCAGAGGCAGGCGGCTGTCGTCAGACCGCGTACCGAATATTTTTCCCTGATGATAG
>JAGFXN010000091.1 GCA_017861215.1 Deltaproteobacteria bacterium
ATGCAAAACAGAAAATAGAGAAAGTTCTGACCCCCCAATCATTCAGAACCTGGATTAAGCCGATCAAATTCATCGACTTTGATGAGTCGGTTATTATTCTTGAAGTGCCGAATGAATTTCATAAGAACGAGTTGAAAGAGAGATACCTGTCTCTCTTAAAAGATGTTATCGCCGGACTTACCAATAACAGTTTCGAGCTTGAGATCAATGTTTCCGATTTTTCCAATGCGGCAGACAAGCCTGCTTTACCAGGCAATGAAGATCCTGCCGACACAGTATCGAGAGAAAAACCGAAGGTCTCCTCTTTTACAACTTCCCTGAATGCCAGATATACGTTTGACACGTATGTCTGTGGCGCAAGTAACGAGTTTGCCTATGCAGCATCACATGCTGTGGCTGACAATCCCGCCGTTAAATATAACCCGCTTTTCATTTACGGTGGTACCGGTCTGGGAAAGACTCATTTGATGGTCGCAATTGGCAACCAGATACTGAAAAATAATCCCGAAGCCAAAATCTGCTATTATACTTCTGAAACCTTCATGAACGAGATGATCAACTGCATCCGCCACAAAAAGATGGAGGATTTCCGCTCAAAATTCCGTAGTGCTGATGTGCTGTTAATCGATGATATTCAGTTTATGGCTGGCCGCGAGGCAACCGAGGCAGAGTTTTTCCATACATTCAATGCGCTTTATGAATCGCATAAGCAGATTGTAATAACATCCGACAAATTTCCTAAAGATATACCGGGACTCGAAGAAAGATTGAGATCAAGATTTGAATGGGGACTGATTGCCGATATACAGGCTCCTGATGTCGAGACAAAGGTTGCCATCCTGAAGAAAAAAGCCGAAATAAACAACATAGACCTTCCAGATGATGTAGCACTGCTGATAGGTTCCAGTGGCGCCAGTAATATCAGGGAAATAGAAGGAATGCTCATACGCATCGGCGCCTATGCCAGTCTTACAAAAAACAAGATAAATATCACTATGGCAAAGGATATCCTGAAAGACATCATCGTTGATAAAAGCAGAGAAATAAACATTGAGCTGATCCAGAAAACTGTTGCCGACCACTACAAGATTAAACTGTCAGATATGAAGTCGGAAAGAAGGCTGAAAGCATTCGTCATTCCCAGGCAGATGGCCATTTACCTTTGCAGGGAACTGACTAAAGCATCATATCCTGAAATAGGCGATAAATTTGGAGGCAAAGACCACTCAACGGTAATTTACGCGGTAAAGAAAATAGGCTTGATAATGAATGACAAGCCTGATATTTCGAGTAGTTACGAAGCTATCAAGCGTAAACTGTTAACATAGGAGCAATAACCTGTGGATAAAGAGGGTTGTCCGTTTTTAAAAAAACTTCCTGTTTAAAAAGTAGCGATTCAAGCTGAAAAATAATTGATTTATCAACAGCTGCTTTGCAATGAATTACATATGTTACCTGCTACATTGACTTTTCAACAGCACCTAATACTACTACTATTTTTATTATTATATACTAGAAGAACTAGGAGGGAGCATGGAATTTACAATCGAAAAAGATGCTTTCGTCAGGGCGCTCCAAAAAATTCAGGGTATCGTCGAACGAAGAAATACAATGCCAATTCTTTCCAATGTTCTCATTGAGGCGTTGGATGATTCGCTTACCCTGACAGCAACCGATCTCGAAGTAGGCATGAAAAGCAGATATCAGGCAAAAGTTTATGCTAACGGCAAAATAACCATCTCCGCCAAAAAACTTTACGAAATTATCCGTGAGTTGCCGGACGAACAGATAAAGTTCTCTACAAGAGATAATGACTGGGTGGATATAAGCTGTGGTAAAGCAAAATTTAATATAGTCGGACTTTCACCGGATGAATTTCCTTCATTTCCAAAAATAGACGAAAAAGGTTTTATATCTCTTGATTCGGTAACTCTTGCCAGAATGATCGAGCAGACTTCATATTCTATCTGCCACGACGAAACAAAATATAATTTAAACGGAATTCTCTTCAAGGTATCAGATGAAAATGATGAAAGATTGTTGCGACTCGTCGCTACTGATGGACACAGATTATGCGTAGCTGAACAGGTAATTGAATCTTCTTCGTTTGACATACTTGATAAAGGAGTAATATTTCCGAAAAAAGGAATTTTTGAACTTAAAAAGCTGTGTGATGAAGAAATAAGTGACATAAAGCTCGGCTTTATTGATAACAGTGTCGCAATAGTCAAAGGGAATACAACAGTTGTTATGAGATTGGTAGACGGTGAATTTCCAGATTATAAAAGAGTCGTACCGGTGGGGAATGATAAGGAAATTATTATCGGAAAAGAACTTTTTCTTCACTCATTGAAAAGAATGGCTATTCTTTCCAGTGAAAAGTTTAAGGGAATTAAATTTGAAATTACAAATAATTTTATGGAAATATCATCAAGTAACCCGGAATTGGGAGAAGCAAGGGAAGAACTGGAAGTGAAATATTCAGGAGATAAGATAACTACTCGTTTTAATGCACGTTACCTTATAGATGTTCTTAATGTAGTAACATCTGACGATATAACTCTTCTTCTTAAGGATGAAATGTCCCCGGCTATTTTGAAACAGGCTGATTCAGATAATTTTCTTTCCGTAATTATGCCGATGCGGCTTTAGCAGGTTACTTTAAATAAAATTTAAAGAAGGTCTCTCCGTATGACAGCTATGACAGAGAGGCCTTTCTAATTATAAGGATATGCTTCTTAAAACCATTCAGATAAGGATGTTCAGAAACATAAAAATTGCTGAAATCAAATTTGGTAACCAGTTCAATATTTTTTACGGTAATAATGGACAGGGTAAAACAAATTTTCTTGAAGCTATTTTTTATCTGGGAACAGTCAAATCTTTCCGACATGCCAAAAATAAAGATATGATCGCTTGGGATCAGCCAGCAGCTACCCTGCAATGTTCTCTTGCTGATAATGGTCTGATGCATAACCTTTCTATAACTTTAGATAGTAACGGCAGACAGTTGAAAGTAGATGGCAAGAACGTCACAAAAGTCATTGATTATTGCAATACGTTTTCAGTCGTTGCTTTTTCACCTGACGAGCTGGCCATGGTATCAGGTACTCCTGAGCAGAGAAGACGTTATCTCGATAGAGCAATCTTCAGTAGCAGTCCAGGATACCTGACTCTTTATTACGACTATTTCAGAGCGCTGAAGCAGAGGAATAAGCTGCTGAAACTGCGTAATTATGCAGGAATCGAAGCCTGGACAGAACAACTTGCTGTAGCGGGCACCCGCTTGATATCGGTTCGCAACAGATACATCAAAGAGCTTGCAGGGCTGTTTTTCAAGTATTACCGGGATATCTCAGGTAGTGACGAAGAAGCTTGTCTGTGCTATCATGCAAATTCTATATCAGATCTGACTGATCAGGTTGAAGTGCATAACCAGTTATTCAGGGCATTGGCAGAAAGCAGCAGCCGTGAGCGTGAGCGCGGCATGACACTGAAAGGTCCGCACCGTGACGACCTTGACTTCATTCTCAATAACAAGCCTATCAGGGAACATGGCTCACAGGGACAGCAGAAAAGCCTCGTTCTTGCCTTGAAAATGGCAGAAATCGAGTATCTGGAGAGAGTCAGCGGCAGACTGCCGATACTGCTGCTTGACGATATGACAGCAGAACTTGACAGCACCCGTACACGGCATTTGATGCAGTTTTTAACAGAGAGGGAAATGCAGGTATTCATAACCACCACTGATCCGGATACGGTGCCGCTCGCCAACGAACTGGAATTTTCCCGTTTTCATGTTGCGAGTGGTCGACTTGTTTAGAAAGGAAAGTTAATGAACGAAGAGCACCAGAACGATTACGGCGCAGAACAGATAACAATACTGGAAGGACTGGAAGCTGTCCGCAAAAGACCGGCCATGTACATCGGTTCTACAGCTTCTCCAGGCTTGCATCACCTTGTATACGAGATAGTTGATAATTCCATTGACGAGGCGCTTGCCGGCTACTGTGACCAGGTAAGCGTGTCCATTAATATGGACGGTTCGGTTACGGTTGTCGATAACGGTCGCGGCATTCCGACGGACATGCATCCTACAGGACGTTCAGCAGCGGAAGTTGTTCTGACCGTGCTTCATGCCTTTCCGAAAAACTTGAACTTGAGATCAGGCGAGACAACAGGATTTTCCGCCAGACCTACAGTCGCGGCGTACCGGAAGAGCCGCTTACGGTCTGCGGTGAAACCAAAAAACGGGGGACAAAGATCACCTTCTTCCCGGATGACCAAATCTTTGAAACGACAGAATTCTCATTCGACATACTGTCGCAGCGTCTGCGGGAACTGGCATTTCTCAACGCCGGTGTCCGGATTATCATCAAGGATGAGCGGGTAGAAAAGGAGCATGACTTTTTTTACGAAGGCGGCATCAGCTCCTTTGTCGAGTACCTGAACAGGAACCGCACGCCGGTCCACCCAAAGCCGATCTTTGTCAAAGGAGAAAAGGGGGGCGTAGAGATAGAGATTGCCATGCAGTACAACGACTCCTATGATGAAAAACTCTTCTCCTTTGCCAACAACATCAACACCCATGAAGGCGGCACCCATCTGATCGGCTTCAAGGCCGCTCTTACCCGTACCATGAACAGTTATGCCACAGCCAATAATCTCCTTAAAAATGTCAAAGTGGCAATTTCCGGCGAGGATCTCCGCGAAGGTCTCACCGCGGTAATCTCCGTCAAAATTCCGCAACCCCAGTTCGAGGGGCAGACCAAGACAAAACTTGGTAACTCCGAAGTGAAAGGGTATGTAGAGACACTGCTCAATGAAAAGCTGGCCACGTATCTTGAAGAGAATCCACAGGTTGCCAAACGGGTACTGGAGAAATCGATCGATGCGGCCAGAGCGCGCGAAGCGGCACGCAAGGCACGGGACCTGACCCGGCGCAAAGGAGCCCTGGAGATCG
This sequence comes from Deltaproteobacteria bacterium, assembly GCA_017861215.1. GTDB lineage: Bacteria > Desulfobacterota > Desulfuromonadia > Geobacterales > DSM-12255 > VEOV01. Next base: position 4,964 of record JAGFXN010000091.1, read on the forward strand.
GCACCCTGCCGGGCAAACTTGCCGACTGTCAGGAGAAAGACCCGGCTCTGTGTGAACTGTTTCTGGTCGAGGGTGACTCTGCCGGCGGCAGTGCCAAGCAGGGCCGGGATCGGAAGTACCAGGCGATTCTCCCCCTCAAGGGGAAGATTCTTAACGTTGAGAAAGCCCGCTTCGACAAGATGATCTCCTCGCAGGAGATTCGTACCTTGATTGCCGCGCTCGGTACCGGCATCGGCAAGGACGATTTTGACATTGCCAAACTTCGCTACCACCGCATCATCGTTATGACCGATGCGGATGTTGACGGCTCCCACATCCTGACCCTGCTGCTGACCTTTTTCTTCCGCCAAATGCATGAGCTGGTGGAGCGGGGTCATCTCTATATCGCCCAGCCGCCGCTCTATAAAATCAAGCGGGGCAAGAAGGAGCAGTATCTGAAAAACGAGGCGGCGCTGCAGAACTATCTGCTGGAGGAGGGGACGGACAACATGACCCTTGCTCTTGATGGCGGCGAGCGCGCCTTGCGGGGCAAGCAGATCATTCCCGCACTCAAGCAGGTGACGGATTACCGTTCCGTGTTCGACAAGGTGGTGCGCAAGGGGTTGAACGAAGAGCTGGTCCGGCTGCTCATTGACGTAAACGCCAGAACCGGTTTCGAGGAGTTTGCCGATTTTGCGCCGCACTTCGAAAAGATCAAGGCGATCCGCCAGGATTTCGACTACAACATCAACGAAAAACGGGCAACGGTAAAGCTGGGTAACCTGCATATCCGTCTCGATCGCCACTCGCTCGATGTGCTCAACTCGCACGAGTACACCCTGCTGTTCGAAAACTACCGGAAGATTCGGGCCAGTCTTGGTGACGGCAGCGCAGTCATCAGCAGTGAAGGCAAGGACCTGCTGGTAACCGACAGCTATGAGGAGATTCTTGCCTTCTTCCTCGATACGGCCAAAAAAGGGCTCTACATCCAGCGCTACAAAGGTCTGGGCGAGATGAATCCTGAACAGCTCTGGGAGACGACTATGCACCAGGATAACCGTCTGCTGCTGCAGGTCAAGATCGAGGATGTAGTGGAGGCTGAAGAAATCTTCACGGTACTCATGGGTGATCAGGTTGAGCCGCGGCGTGATTTTATTGAAAAAAATGCTCTTAACGTCTCTAATCTCGATATTTAAACAACAGGTAAAAGGCACGAGGCGCTAGGAACGGGGAAACTACCCAAGGCCTAGAGCCCAGAGCCTAGAGCCGAAAAGGTCTTATAAATGCTCAACCAGACAAACAAGATATCAGTCAACATCGAAGACGAAATGAAAAAGTCCTACATGGACTACGCCATGTCGGTCATCATCGGCCGGGCGCTGCCGGATGTCCGTGACGGCTTCAAGCCGGTGCACCGGCGCTGCCTCTATGCCATGTATGACATGGGGAACGACTACAACAAGCCGTACAAAAAATCGGCCCGTGTCGTCGGTGACGTCATCGGTAAGTATCACCCCCATGGCGATACGGCTGCCTACGACACCATAGTCCGCATGGCGCAGGATTTTTCGCTCCGCTACCCGATGGTGGACGGCCAGGGCAACTTCGGCTCAGTAGACGGCGACTCGCCGGCGGCCATGCGCTATACCGAAATAAGGATGTCAAAGCTGGCGCACGAAATGCTCGCCGATCTCGACAAAGAGACGGTGGACATGGGTTCGAACTACGACGATTCTCTCCAGGAACCGCTGGTTCTTCCCGCCAAGATTCCTAATCTGCTGGTAAATGGTTCGTCAGGTATTGCCGTCGGCATGGCCACCAATATTCCACCCCACAACCTGGGGGAGGTAGTGGATGGGGTTGTCGCCACCATCGACAACCCGGCCATCACCCTGGAAGAACTGATGGCCTTCATTCCGGGTCCAGACTTCCCGACGGCCGGCTTTATCTATGGCCGGGACGGAATTGTCTCCGCCTACCGCACCGGTCGCGGCATCATTCAGATGCGTGCCAGGGCCAGGGTAGAAAAGCAGAAGAAGAGCGAGCGGGAGTCGATCATTGTCACCGAGATTCCCTACCAGGTAAACAAATCGAGGCTGATCGAGAAGATCGCCGAACTGGTGCGGGAGAAGAAGCTCGAAGGGATCTCCGATCTACGGGACGAGTCCGACCGTGACGGCATGCGTATCGTTATCGAGCTCAAAAAGGATGAGAATCCTCAGGTGCTGCTTAATCAGCTCTATAAGCACACAGCAATGCAGTCCTCCTTCGGCATCATCATGCTGGCGATTGTCAGCAACCGGCCGAAAGTTCTCACCCTCAAGGAGACCATCCGCCACTTCATCGACCATCGCCGCGAGATTGTCACCCGCCGTACTGTCTTTGAGCTGAAGAAGGCCGAGGCCAGGGCTCATATTCTCGAAGGCCTCAAGATCGCTCTTGACTGGCTTGACGCTGTTATAGAACTGATCCGTGATTCCAAGACCCCTGCAGAGGCCAAAGAAGGGCTTATGGAGGGGAAGTTTGCCGATCCGGCCTGGCTGGCAAAGTTCGACCTTGTCGCCCCGGCGAATTACAGCGGAATGACCCGCCTTTCCGAGATTCAGGCACAGGCTATCCTTGATATGCGTCTCCACCGCCTTACCGGTCTGGAGCGGGAGAAGATCGTCGATGAGTACCTTGAGATACTCCGCTTCATCGGTCGTTTGAAGGATATTCTCGGCTCGGAGACGGAAATTCTGGCGATCGTCAAGGGAGAGCTGCTGGAGATCAAGGATAAATTCGGTGATCCGCGCCGCACGGAGATTATCGCCCAGACCGCCGAAATTACCCTTGAGGACACCATTGTCGAAGAGGATATGGTGGTCAATATCACCCATACCGGCTATATCAAGCGAAGCGCCGTCTCGCTCTACCGGGCGCAGCGGCGCGGCGGCAAGGGCAAGACCGGCATCAAGACCAAGGATGAGGATTTTGTCGAGCATCTGTTCATCGCTTCCACCAAGGACTATCTCCTCTTCTTCAGCGATGCCGGCAAGGTTTACTGGCTCAAGGTCTATGAACTTCCGGAGGGTGGACGCGCGACCCGCGGCAAGGCGATCGTCAACCTCCTTAATCTTTCCCAGGATGAAAAAATATCGGCGATTCTCTCGGTGCGTGAGTTCAGCGAGGATAAGTTCATCATGATGGCAACCCGGCAGGGTGTCGTCAAGAAGACGCCGCTGCTGGAATACTCACACCCGCGTGTCGGCGGCATCCTGGCGGTCAATCTCGATGAAGGCGACAAGCTGATAGAGGTGGCGCTGACCGACGGCAAGCAGGATGTGCTGCTGGTGTCAAAAAACGGCAAATCAATCCGCTTCCGCGAAGAGGATGCCCGTCCTCAGGGGCGCGTGACTCGCGGAGTTAGGGGAATGACTCTTGAAGGTGACGATGTGGTCATCGGTATGGAGATAGTCAATGAAATGACCGGCTCTACCATCTTTACCGTGACCGAGAACGGCTTCGGCAAAAGGACCGAACTCGGGGAATATCGTGCCCAGAGCCGAGGCGGCAAGGGGGTCATCACCATCAAGACCACCGACAGAAACGGCTGCGTGGTGGGGATCAAACAGGTAACGGACGAAAATGATATGATGCTGATCAGTGATCAGGGTAAAATTCTCCGCGTGCCGGTGTCAGGATTCTCAATCATCGGCAGGAATACTCAGGGCGTTCGCCTGATGGTTACCGAAACTGAGGAGCGGATCGTTGCTGTTGCCAAACTGGCGGAAAAGGATGATGCTGACGAGTCAGCAGATGATGACTCTCTTGATGAGTTGAGCGACGTCGAACTTGTAGATGGAGAGTAACAGCCAGGCTATATGGAAAATCCCCGCAAGATTGACAGAAGCTTCAAGGATCGGCAGAGAGTTCTCCAGCTGCTTGAAAAGCTGAAGCAGGAGAATATTACCTATGACGAAATGGATGAAATCGGCGGGCAGCTGAAAAAGGCCGGCCGCTCCGCAGTTCAGCCGCTGCTGCGCAAGCTATGGCATGAGAAAAGCGGTATCCTGCTGTCAAAATATACCTATCTCCTTGATTTTCTCGATGACAGCTACTGGTTTGACCAGATTGTGCAGATTGCTCTGAAGCGGCGCGATCTGGAGCTGGAGGGGCGCTCGGCAATTATGGCGACTCTCGCGGATTGCGGTATTGATGTCACCTCACCTCCCTTTTCAGCCATTTTTGCCGGTGATACCGTTTCCGTTGCCGAGCTGTTTACGCAGATGATGGCGAACGGCGAAGAAGGCCTCCTCATTTTTCTTGAAGATTTTTCCGGCATGATGCTTGAAGCCAAGCACCTTTTTTTGCTGGAACTTGCCGCTCTTCCGGACAGCAGGGTGCTTGAACCGCTGCAGCTTCTTCTCTGGCATGACGATATCGAAGTTGTCAAAATGGTGATTGCGGCAATCGGCAGAGTAAGGTTTCCCGAAGCAGCGGCGCTTCTCAAAGAGTTCCAGCTGCATGCTGACAGCTCACTGCAAGGTCTTATCGGCAAAAGCATCAGACGTCTCTCTTTTGTCGGGGTCAATGTTGATGCCACCCATTCTGTAACTGTATTAAAGCCATTTTACTCCGCTTTTGCCGGTCCGGTTGACGGCAACGGCTACCGTCACATCTGGCTTGCCAGATGGCGCGAGGACGGCAGGCTCGATTCCGTAGATCTCCAATTGCATGATATCAAGGGTGTTACTAGTGTCTGGGGTGAATCTGGCGAGACACAACAACAGTACGATGAACGTGCTGCCGAAAGAGTAGCGCAGGAGTTGATTGAGCCGGTTGCCCCCGAGTATGCCCTGTTGCTGCTGAAAGATGCCCTGTCCAGAAACCGGAGTGAAGAATATCCGCTGCCGCCCGAATTTTATCTGCGCCGTACCATGTTTGCACCGGCAGAGATACAACCGGCTCTTTATGAGCCCAAGCCACTTAACTGGACGGTTAAGGCGACGCCCGCACTGCTTGCAATATCTGCAAAACTTTTTGAGATGGAATTTTTTGCCGGATGGAGTCTGGAGAGCCACCGGGTCTATGAAATTGCCGCAGAGTGGGTAGAGCTTGAAAAACATCAGGATGAAGAAGGGCTTGCGTCGGCACTCGAACATTTGATCGAGAGCCTTTGCAGGGAAGAGTTCCAGCCCAGGCTGACGGATATTTCACGGCGCCTTATCCTGAATGCGGACTATCTGGCACGCACCGGGGCGGACGGAGAGCTTGTCAAAACAGCTCTCGTCGCTGCAGACAGTATCAGGCAGTTTTCAATGCCGTGCCATCTGCACCCTTTTGTGCGCCGCTTTGCGATGGAAAGCATGATTGTAGCGCGGGAGGCGATGGAGGATGGCTATGATCTGCGGGATTTTGATGAAGACGACTGGGAGTAGCGCTGCGGACGTTTCTGGCCGTGGCGGCTTGCGTCTTCAAGGCGCTGTAAACAGCATCGAGCTCGGTTTGAGGGTTACTATTCGTGTATAAGTCTGTCGGTGTTATCGGAGGAGGCAGCTGGGGAACAACGCTGGCGGATCTGCTCGCCAAAAAAGGGCATTCGGTAACCCTGTGGGCATATGAAAATGAGCTGGTCCGCGAGATGCAGGACAGACGCGAGAACAGCATCTATTTGCAGGGGATACGCCTTGCCGACAATCTTTGCTTCACCGAATCTCTTCAGGACGTGGTGAGCGATAAAGAACTGCTCCTGTTTGTTGTTCCTTCGCAGGCATTAAGAGGTGTGCTTGCCGCTACAATCCCGTATATTCGCGCCGGCGCGATACTTGTCAGTGCTTCAAAGGGAATAGAGGTCGATACCCTGAAGC
>JAGFXN010000092.1 GCA_017861215.1 Deltaproteobacteria bacterium
TTTCTTCAGAAGGGAGTACATGCTCAAGCTTGCCAAACTCAACCCCCAGCAACTGGCCGCGGTAAAGCACACCGAAGGTCCGCTCCTTGTGCTGGCCGGAGCCGGCTCGGGCAAGACCGGTGTCCTTACCTGCCGGATCGCCCATCTCATCCTTGACAGAAAGGTTTCACCCGCCTCTGTCCTGGCGGTCACCTTCACCAACAAGGCGGCCAGGGAAATGGAAGAGCGGGTAGCCGCACTGGTGGGCAAAACAGCCTGCAAGGAGATTATCATCTCCACCTTCCACTCACTCGGGGTGCGCATCCTCCGGCGTGACATTGAGCGGCTCGGTTACAAGCGCAACTTTTCCATTTACTCCGGCAGCGATCAGGCGGGACTGGTCCGGCAGATCCTGCGCGAAGTTACCAGTGACAGCAAGAAGTACGATGCCGACAGCATCACCTGGAAAATCTCGGCCGCCAAGAACAGACTCGTGACACCGGACCGCTACCAGCCCCGCAGCGACGATGACTGCGAACAGATCAGCGCCCTGGTCTACCCGCGCTATCAGTCCGCCCTCAAGGCTTTCAATGCCGTTGATTTTGACGACATCATCATGCTGACTGCCGAGCTGCTGCAGCACCATCCCGAGGTCTTACGCCACTGGCAGGAGCGCTTCCGCTACATCATGGTTGACGAGTACCAGGACACCAACGCCTCCCAGTATCTTCTCGTCAACCTCCTGGCAGCGGGGTGTAAAAATCTTTGCGTAGTGGGCGACGACGACCAGTCAATCTATGGTTGGCGGGGAGCCGACGTGGGAAACATCCTCGATTTCGAGAAGGATTTCAGCGGCTGCCGGGTCATCAAGCTGGAACAGAACTACCGCTCCACCGGCAACATCCTGGAGGCGGCCAATCATGTTATCAGGAACAACCCGACGCGGAAGGAGAAGCGGCTCTGGACCTCCTCCGGCAGCGGCTGCCCGATCGATCTGATCATCGCCAAAGACGACGAAGAGGAGGCGACCAGCGTCGTGGACCGGATTCAGGTGGAGAGGTTCAAGAATGACCTGGCCTATGGCGACTTCGCCATCCTCTACCGGACCAACGCCCAGAGCCGGGCCTTCGAAGAGCAGCTCCGCTTTGCCGAGATTCCCTATATCCTGATCGGCGGCATGCATTTTTTCGAGCGGAAAGAGGTGAAGGATGCCATCGCCTACCTGAAGCTGATCGACAATCCGCACGATGAGGTGGCATTGCTCCGCATCGTCAACTTTCCGCGGCGGGGGATCGGCGACAGCACGGTGGTGAAGATCAACCAGTGGTCTTTGGCAGAGGGAGTGCCCCTGTTCGAGGCGTTTGGCAGGGTGATCGAAATCCCCGGCATCAATGAGGCGACCCGCGCCAGAGTAACGGACTTCCACCGGGCAGTGCAGACCGCCATGAAAGAGTTCTCCCGCCCGGGAGGGCTGGCGGAAAAAGGACAACAGCTCTTCAAAAAGCTGGCACTGGATGATGAGCTCTACCGAACCGTGGAAAATCCTGCTCAGGCACGCCGCAAGGTGGAGAACCTGGAGCAGATAATCAACTCCATGGCCGCCTATGAAGCACGGCTGTTCAAGTCGACACTCTCCGGCTTCCTGGAAAAGGTCTCCCTCATGGATGAGGAGCGCTTTTCGGGTAAGGACAAAAAGGAACACGGCCGCGATGCGGTGACGCTCATGTCGCTCCACTCCAGCAAGGGCCTGGAATTCCCCCACATCTTTCTGGTGGGAATGGAGGAGGAGATCCTCCCTCACAAACGATCAATCGACGAGGATTTCTCCGTGGACGAAGAGCGGCGGCTCTGCTACGTCGGCATTACCCGCGCCCGCCGCAGTCTCACTCTCAGCCGCTGTCTGCAGCGCAAGAAATACGGAAGACTGGAGGAACGGTTCCCGTCACGATTTCTGGTTGAGATTCCGGAGCATCTGCTCAACGAGCAGCCGGGGGGAGCGGACAGGGTCCTGACAGAGGCGGAGGCTGAATTGATGGCGCAGGACTCTTTTGCCCGCATCAAGGCGATGCTCGGCTAGACGGACGTCTTTAGTGCGTTACCAGAGGCAAGTATTCCGGAGGGGCCGCCGCTGTCACGAGACACATTCACCCATCTTCTTCATTCTCTCTTCCTTGCTCTCCTGCCGCCAAAAGCCGCGGCACTCCGCGGCAGCCAGGTAATTCCAGGTCAATCATGAAAACCAGAGAAGCCGTCCGGCAGCGCATGGCTGTTCCGGACGGCTCAGGTTTCCACCGGGCGGCGGCTGAAGCCAGCGGCAGTACAACTCCAGTAAAATCAGCTTCAAGAAATCATCAGCAACAACCTGTCCGGCGGCGGCAGAAAGCAGCTAAAGACGGGAACAGGGAGATCAGGGGGAAGCGAACTGCCGGTCAGCAGGACTTGACGGCGAGGTACCGAACTGCTCATGCCGCCCGCTCAATGATGCTCCTCAGGAAAATGCGGCTGTTCAGCACCTGTCTCCAGGCCGGCAACAACCTCGGTGATGATCCCCATGCGCACGTAAATCGTGTTACCTTCCTCCGGTTCTGCCGCCACCATGGCCGGAACCGCCGCCAGAAGGTCTTGCACCTCCGCCTGACGGTCTTGCACCTCCGCCTGACGGCCTTGAAACACCGCCACCGGAACCGCCGCCAGACGGTCTTGCAGTTCCAACTGCCGGTCTTGAAATGCCGCCACCGGAACCGGCGGCGGAACGAGCCGGCTGGAACCCTCCGGACGGTCGGTTAGCCCGGAAGCTCTGGTAGCGCTGCTGACCAAGCTGCCGCCCCTGGGCTGCCCGGCTGAAATCCCGCGGCTGGCCCTGTGACCTTGCTTCAGGCGCTTTGCCGGGTGAGTTGACGCTCTGCCAGTTGCCGCGCGCAGAAGAGCGGTAGACGCTCCCTTCGCGGGTCGCAAAGACCTGGCTGCCGCCCGCGGTTCTGCCCCCCTGGCCACGGCCGCCGGCTGCCGCCGGTGATTGTCCGCGGCGGGCCCGGGTGATATTCCCCTTGGCATCGGCAGCATAACGGTTGGTATTGACGTTACGCACTACCCCCTTCTGACCGGCGACGAGAGAGCCGGTGCGCGAATTGTAGGCGCTGCCGTATCTGCCGGACCAACGGGTGCCGCTGTGGGGATAGCTGCCGGTAGCGCTGTGCCTGGCGCCGCCCCCTTCCCAGCGCCGCGGGTAGATGTTGGTCCCGCTATGGGCCCACCCCCCCGGACCCCAGGCATGATGACCACGCCAGCCGTGATGGCCCCTGCCCCAGTAGGGACCCCACCAGGGAGTGGGCGGATAACACCAGCCGGTGCTGTAGGCACCCCAGCCCCAGCCCCAGCCGAATCCGAACCCCCAGCCCCACCAGGGGGTCCAGCCGATGCTGACCCCGAGGCCGTAGGTGAGCGGCGGACCGTACCAGTAGCTGCCGATCCACGGGGAGTAGGAATAACCGGTGCCGTAAACGACGACATCTTCAGTAATGACCGTGCCCATATAACCAGGGGTATAGCCGACATAGACGGCTTCGGGAGTGGTGCCGTAGACCTTGACGTAGGTCACATAGTGGAGCGGCGAACTGGTCGGGATGGTGTAGATCACCTCCGGCACTGTATCGGCGACAACCCACGGACCGTCGAGGGCCGGGGCGGTGAACCAGATACCGTTTTGCACGGCATACCAGCTCTGCCGGTCCACCATGATCACCGGTGTCGAGCAGTTACTGACATAGGAGAGGGGCGTGCCCTGAATCGTCGCCAGTTCCGGTTCACCGTCGATCACCAGATCAACGAAGCCGGCGTCGCCGCGCTTGACGCTGGTGGTCTGCGGAATGCTGTTGGCGACCAGCGCTTCTCTTGCCTGGACTGTGTCGGGAACCGCGGCTTTGACGTTCTCCTTGGGGCTGTCGTCGGGAATCCTGGCAAAGTCACCCGGCAGGCTTTTATGGGGAACATATTCCCACGGGCCGGCAAGCGAAGCGGCCCGGAACCAGCGGCCGGCAAGCAGCAGGTAGGTCCTGTTGTCGCGCAGGTATTGAAAGATGTTGCCGGTCGTATTGGTGACGTAGAGCAGTTCGGTGCCGGCAAGTGGGACAAAGTTCGGCTCGCCCTCGGTGACGACCAGTTCGCTGGGACTTGTTGCGATGTAGATCTGCGGCGCCAGGTTCTTGAGAGACGGCAGCTCCTTTGTTTTGGGATCCGCTTGCCCTTCCATGAAATCCACCTGGCCCGATTCGCGGGCAGCTTTCCTGGCTTTGCCGGCATCCTTCGGCGGCCTGGCCGAGACTCGCCACGGCCCTTCGAGGGACGGCGCTTCCATGTAGCCGTCGAAGAGGCGCAGGTAATGCCTGCCGCTTGCATCCTTGAGAAGCAGGACACGCGTATTGAGGACCCGCCAGAGGCTGCCGTCGGCATCCTTCACCGGCACGTAACGCGGAGCACCGTCGATATAGACGAGGATGGCCGGTTTATCGGCAATGATGATTTGCGGGACATCATTTTTCACCGGCAGCGAGCCGCCCACCTTGAGGTCGGACGCAACCAGCGCCGCTTCGAGGCTGTCGAGGGCGATAATCCTGATCTTTTCTCTGGCGGTCAGCTGCAGCACGGGGCGGAACTCCTGAGCCCGGTCTGCAGCAGAGGGAAATTTGACCTCGGTAATCTGCAACTCCTCGAGGGTAGCGATCCGTTCGCTCTTGTCAACCAGGGTCCGGGCGGTGAAGGTGATGACCCCGTACACCGGCTCCTCCCTCTTGGCAGGGCGGACGGCGACTGCGCTATGGGCCTTGAGGTTGAAGCCGTCCCAGGAGTCAACCTGGGGCTCGTAGATCATTGCCGTCATCCCCTTGCTGGCCCCTTCCCGCGGCCAGCCTTCAGCAACCGGAGGATTGTCTGCGGCAAAGGCTGTCAGCGCGGTCATGAAGGTCAGCAACAGAATTACCGGCCATAATTTTCTGCAGTACCGTAGCATTGTCGTTCTCCTTTTCATGTTCATCGCCGCAGCGTCAATTCCGTGGCAGTTATTCTGTCTAATATTATAGCTGTTTTAAAGCGTCTGGCTAGTTTACCGCTGAACAATTCCGGGCAGCAGACAAACGTGACGGCCAGCCATGGCAGGAGCGAACTGCCTGCGGCGTCTTTATGTCGGCAGGGGATGACTTGGCACCATGAACAGGAAAATATTCTGACATCCTGTTAATTTTCCAGGAGCCTGCTATACTTGCTTCAAAAAGTGACCTGTTTTTGCTCTGGTTCTCAGGCACGGCCTCACCAATCTGCAACACTGACCGGGGGAATAAATGAACGCTTTTTTTCGGAACATGGCTCTGGTTCTTTGCCTCTGGTTGTCGATGACCGGCATCTGCCTTGGCAAGCAGGTCTATCTGCGGGACGGCGGCATCATCGATTGCAAGTCATTCTGGCGGCATGGCGATGTGGTAACTGTCCTGATTAACCGGGATACGATGGTCGAATTCGACCGGAAAGAAATCGACTTGAAGCGGACCTTCCCTGCCCACGGGAAAAAATCGCCCCATGGCCGGCAAAAAGTATCCGGCAGCGCTGCTCGCCACTAGAGTGAAGCCGGCGGTTCTCCACTCTTATGAGGATTCAGACTACCTTCGCTTCGCACGGCAACAATCCCAATCAATGAATTCGGCAAGTACTTCTGTTGCATGCTTCTGCCCCGACAAGGTAAATTCCTGTGCCCACAGAGAATAACAACAGCCAGCTGAAGCAGATTCCGGCTGGTGTGTGGGTACTCGGCATTGTCAGTATGTTGATGGACATCTCTTCAGAGATGATTCACAGCCTGCTGCCCTTATTCATGGTCACAACTCTGGGAGCCAGCGCCTTCTCAGTCGGCTTGATTGAGGGGCTGGCCAAATCCACCGCGCTGATCGTCAAAATATTCTCTGGATCGCTGAGCGACTACCTGGGCAAACGCAAGTGGCTCGCAGTCATCGGTTACGCTTTCGGTGCCCTGACCAAGCCGCTCTTTGCCATTGCTTCGACCGTCACCATGGTGCTGACTGCCCGGCTACTGGACCGGATCGGGAAAGGCACGCGCGGTGCGCCACGTGATGCACTGGTCGCCGACATTACGCCGCTGCACTTGCGCGGAGCTGCCTTTGGACTGCGGCAAGCCCTCGATACCGTGGGAGCCTTCCTTGGGCCGCTGCTGGCCGTCGGGTTGATGCTGCTCTGGTCCAATGATTTCCGGGCAGTGTTCTGGGTTGCCGTTATTCCGGGCCTCGCAGCCGTCGCACTGCTTATTTTTGGATTGCACGAACCAGCACATCACCAGGCCGGGAAACGCACGAACCCGATTCGCCGGGAGAATCTGCAACGTCTCGGCGCTTCGTTTTGGTGGGTGGTCTGCATTGGCGCGATATTCACACTCGCCCGATTCAGTGAGGCATTCTTGGTACTGCGCGCCCAACAGAGCGGTGTACCGGTCGCACTGGTGCCGCTCGTAATGGTGGCAATGAACTTGATCTACTCGCTGTCAGCCTATCCGTTCGGCAGGCTCTCTGACCGCACAAGTCACACAAAATTACTGGCGCTTGGGCTGGTCGTATTGGTCGCAGCGGACCTGGTGCTCGCCTCAAATGATCATTGGGGCGTTGTGCTGTCCGGCGTCCTGCTCTGGGGTATTCACATGGGTATTACCCAGGGC
>JAGFXN010000093.1 GCA_017861215.1 Deltaproteobacteria bacterium
AGTGCAGATGGATCTCGGTCTCTTCCTCAACGTAGAAGCGGGCGCTGGTCTCGATGTCGGTGAGGTCTTCGGGGTCGGGCAGTTCCAGCCCGAAATACTGGCCTATCTTGCGGCGGTCGGCCTCGGTGGTCCCCACCAGATCGACCCAGAGCGGCTTGATTTCGGCCAGATCGTCGACAGATTCGATGGTGGTCTGCACCAGCCGCCCCTGGATCAGCTCGAAGGCATTGACCACAGAATCGGCGTTGAGGTAGCCGCTCCGGGCGGCAAGCGCATCCCTGGTGCTGTCCAGCACTTCATGGAGAATCTCGTCCTGGCGGTCGTCGGCGATCGCGCTCCAGGCGAGGACAACATCTTCCGGGGAGAGCCGGTCGAGAATGCCGGCAACTGCGGCAGGTTCGAGCGAGGCAAGCAGCGCGCGGAGTTCGCCGGGAAGGTGCGCAGCCGGAGCTGCTCCGCCCTTGTCCCCTGCCGGGGCGCTGCCTTCCGGAAGCCTCTGCTGCGCGAGCAGTTCCTGTACGCGTTTGACTGTCACTGATAAAGACCCTCTTGATCCTCTGTTGCGAATGAAGGCATCTGTTCCGTTTGCCGTCCCGCAAGATACCACCGGTCGTGTTTCGGAGTCAACCGTTCCGGGAAGCCCTGGTCAGCAGCAGACCTGGTTGCGCCCTTTGCTTTTTGCCTTGTAGAGAGCCTTGTCAGCTGCTTTCATGACTTCGGCGACGCTCCGCTGGGCATCACCCGCTTCGGCAACGCCGATGCTGATGGTGACGGAGACCTCGGTCGAGTCGCTCCTGCTGCCGCGTTTGCTTTCCCCCTGCCGGGCATCTTTCGGCCGGTCATCGCCCCTGAGGACCAGCCGGTATTCGGCGATCACCTGCCGCAGCGCTTCCAGGTGCGGCACCGCCTCGGCGGACGATTTGCCGGAGAAAATGACGGTAAACTCCTCCCCGCCGTAGCGGTATGCCCGGCCGCCGCCGCTGACCGCCAGTATTTTCCTGGCCACCATCTTCAGCACCTGATCGCCGACATCATGGCCATAGGTGTCATTGAACTGCTTGAAGTGGTCAATGTCGAGCATCGCCACGGCATAGCGTCTGCCGATGCCGTGCAGGCTCTCGTTCAGCGCCCGGCGCGACGGAATGCCGGTCAGGTCGTCCCGGAAAGCCATGTTGTAGGAGTCCTGCAGGATGCTCAAGGTGATGATCAGCCCGGCGGCAGTGCAGAAGGTCGCCGGAATATCCGGCCGGCTGATGGCGGCCAGGGTAATGACCAGGGCGCCGAGGCCGCCGAGCAGGCCGCTCTCAATGGGCGCCTGGCGTAGGGCGGCCAGAATGAAGATCAGGATGAGCAGCAGGCCGGCAAAGAGCAGCAGGGGCTGCGGCAGGGGCAGGCCGTCAAGGGCGGCTAGCGGGAAGAATATCCGGGTCAGCAGCGGCAGGATGTCCTCGGCGTAGTGACGGAAAGCGAACCAGGCAAGAAACGCCTGCACCAGCAGGAAAATGAATCTGAGGCGGCCCGCCACCGAAAATATGCCCCGTTCACTCATGACTGCCAGCAGGGCGAAGTTGAACGGCAGCAGCAGCGCAAAACTGAAGTAGATCCCCTGGTCGGCGTAACCGGTAATGCCGTCGACCAGAAACGTCCGATAGGCGTAGTAGAAGAGGGCGACCAGCAGCAGCGCGGTGAAGGGGCGCCCCCGGTGAAAATGTACCGACAGGAACATGCCGGTGACCGCCGCCAGATACGGGGCAATGAGGAGCAGTTCCGTGTAGGCGGGGTTGAGAGCGGCAATTTTACGGAGAAAGAAAAATGCGGCGGCAAGTATTGCCAGCGGCACGAGAAAGATGACGGCTTTTTTGATGGTGGCTGGACTCATGAAGAGGTACGCCCTTTGTTCAACGCTCTGCCAGCGCCAGTTTGATTCCTAATGAGGTGAAGACCCCGGCAGTCAGCCAATCGAAATATTTCGCCACGTGCGGCCGCGACAGCAGCTGTTTGCCGATAGAGCCGGAAAACCAGCCGATCAGGGAAAAGATTGCCACTGCCTGCAGCATGAAGATGCCGCCGAGCAGGAGCATCTGCAGCGGCAGATGCCCGGCGGCCGGGGTGACGAACTGCGGCAGGAAGGCCAGGAAAAAGAGCGCCACCTTGGGATTGAGGACATTCATGATGAATCCCCGCCGGAAGAGGGCCGCCGCCGGGAGAGATACGCCGCTGGCCAGCGTCACCGGGGAGCGGCTCCGGACAGTTTTCCAGGCAAGGTAGAGGAGATAGAGCGCGCCGGCGTACTTGACCAGATTGAAGGCCAGGGCGGAGGAGTAGAAGATGGCGGAAATGCCGAGAGCGGCGGCAGTGGTGTGGACACTCACCCCGCTGCACATGCCGAGAGCCGTGACAATGGCCGCTTTCCTCCCCCGCGTGATTCCCTGGGTAATCACGAAAATGTTGTCCGGTCCGGGGGCAACGGTCAGCGCCATGCAGGCGCAGAGATAACCCAGCAACGAATATACGGTCATCTGCTCACCAACAAAAAAACCCCGTAAGTGCGGGGTTTTTTTGAATCATACTGGCCAGAGGCGATTACTTCTTTTTGGAAGCAACAGCATCCTTGAGAGCTTTGCCAGGACGGAACTTCGGCACCTTGGCGGCAGCAATCTTGATCTCTTTGCCGGTCTGCGGATTACGGCCGGTACGTGCCTTGCGGGTAGAGACTTCGAAGCTGCCGAAGCCGACCAGGGTCACTCTGTCACCGGCTTTCAAAGCGTCGGTAACCGCGGCGATAAAACCGCCTACTGCCTTCTCTGCTGAAGCTTTTGTAAGAGCTGCCGATTTGGCTACTGCATCGATGAGTTCTGCCTTTGTCATGTTAGCCCCCCTGCGTTAAAGTAAAATTTGGATTTACTATAGACTCGTTTTCGCTCAATGCAAGAAAATATTTCACTTCTGGAAAAAAAATTTGTGCGGCGAACCCGCTCTTGAAGCCTATTCGCCATAACTGCTCGGCTCGGTGCCGCTGATAAAGCACTCCTGCAGGCTTCCTTCGCTCCCTTCCCGCGCCAGTCGGCCCGTTCTGGGGTTGATAGTTGCAAAAGTCACGTCTGGCGGCGCACTGAAATTCTGTACCGCCATGCCGGCAACGGCCCGCTGCATGAATTCCACCCAGATCGGCGCGGCTGCCTGCCCGCCGGAGCCGCCGGCGCCCAGCGAGCGCTCCTGGTCAAAGCCGACCCAGACTCCGGCGACCAGCTGCGGGATGAAGCCGACAAACCAGGCATCCTTCATGTCGTTGGTGGTGCCGGTTTTGCCGGCCACCGGTCTCCCCACGGCCTTGGCCCGCTGGCCGGTGCCGCTGCTGACGACGCTCTGCATCAGGTTGGTGATGATATAGGCAACCTCCGGCGCAACCACCTGTACCGGCGGCGGCAGCGGCGAAACCGGCGCCGTTCCGGCTTCAGGCACCGGAGCTGCTGTCGGCGGCCTGCCGGCCTCTTCGCCACTGCCGGTCAGGGTAATAGTTGTCGCTGACGTGCTGTTGGTAAAGGCAGCCAGTATTGGTGCCGGAATATCCTCCAGGATCCTGCCATCCCGATCAGTTACCCTGGTGATGAAGTACGGCGTCACCTTGTAGCCCCCGGAGGCGTAGACGCCGTAGGCGGCGGTCAGCTCCTGCGGTGTGACGCTGGATGCGCCCAGCGCCAGGGCCAGGTTTGGCTCAAGCTGTGAGGTGATGCCGAGTTTCCTGGCGAATTCAACCGCCGCCCCGACGCCGATGGTTTCGAGAATTTTCACGCTGACGATGTTGATGGAGTTGGTCAGCGCTTCGCGCATGGTCACATTGCCGCGGTAGATGTTATCGTAATTCTTCGGCCGCCACGATTTTTCCTTGCCGCTTTCGTACTCCACCGGTGAATCATCGATGATGGAGGCGGCGGTCATCCCCTTCTCCAGGGCCGCACCGTAAATGATCGGTTTGAATGCCGAGCCGGGATTGCGCTTTGCCTGGGTGGCCCGGTTGAACTGGCTCTTCTTGAAATCGTAGCCGCCGACCATGGCCTTTACTCCGCCGCTGCGCGGATCCATGGCGTAGAGCGCCGCCTGCGCTTCCGGCGTCTGGTCAAGGGCAAAGATCGCCCCTTTCTTGTCCACATCCGGAGTGATGATCTGCACCTCTACCAGGCTGCCGAGGGATAGCCCCTTTACCTTTTCCGGAAGCTTGCCGTAACTGTTCTGCAGGGTCAGTCTGCCTGCCCAGGCCATGTTTTTCTTCGGCAGGGTGCCGAGCCGGTCGCCGACCCTGACGGTGGCATCCCCCCTGGCAGCGTCAACCGCCGTCACCACCCCGTGATAGGTGGAGCCCTGGCGGAGCGAGGCATAATCGATGCCTTCCTCGATCTTTTTGCAGTAGGCGTCAACCTCCGCCTCGGTCAAGAACTTCAGCGGCCCCCTGAATCCCTGCCGCTTGTCCAGCGCCTTGAGCCCGCTAACCACGGCATCAAAGGCCGCTTTCTGCATCTCGGCACTCATGGTGGTGTAGATCTTCAGTCCTTCCTTGTAGAGCCGCTCCTCACCATATTTCTCCTCCAGCTGGATCCTGATCTGCTCAAGGAAATAGGCGGACTGCTCGTTGTTCACTTTTTTCAGCGAGCGGATGACCAGCGGCGTGGTTTTGGCGTGATCCGCCTCTGCCTGGGTGATGTAGCCCTCTTTCACCATCCGCTCCAGTACATACCCCTGGCGCTCTTTTGCCCTGTCCATATGCTTGAGCGGCGAGTAGCTGTTCGGCGCCTTCGGCAGGCCTGCCAGCATGGCCATTTCGGCAAGGTTGAGCTGCTCGACATTCTTGGCAAAATAGGTTTCCGCCGCCAGCTGCACGCCGTAGGAGCCGGCACCCATATAAATCTGGTTGAGATAGATGTAGAGAATCTCGTCTTTGGAAAGCTGTTTCTCCATCCTGGTGGCGAGAATCGCCTCTTTCAGTTTGCGGGAATACTTCTTTTCCGGGGTCAGCAGCATTGACTTGGCAACCTGCTGGGTGATGGTCGACGCCCCCTCTTTTTTCCGCAGGTGAATGACGTTCTTGGCCATCGCCCGCACAATGCCGAGATAATCGAGACCCTTGTGCTGGTAGAAGTTCGCGTCTTCCGCCGCCACAAACGCCTGTATCAGCCGGCGCGGAATCTTGTCGACCTCGATGACCTTGCGGCGCTCCAGGTAGAACTCGCCGACCAGGCTGCCGTCGTCACCGAACACCTGGGAGACGATCGGCGGCTTGTAGTCCGCGAGCCGGTCAACCTTCGGCAGTGAAATGGTGAGGTAGATGAAGTAGCTGATAAAGGCAAAGAGCAGAAGCATCCCTGCGGCAGCGACGGCAAAGATAATCCGGCGGCGCAGTTCCATCCCCTGCCGGCTGGGCAGTCGTCTGTTCACCTGCTGCTGTCCCTGATAAAGCTGCATCTGGCACGAACTCCTTGGGTAAAATGTTGCCCATTATGGCAGAT
Source organism: Deltaproteobacteria bacterium (assembly GCA_017861215.1). GTDB lineage: Bacteria > Desulfobacterota > Desulfuromonadia > Geobacterales > DSM-12255 > VEOV01. The sequence continues at coordinate 5,502 of JAGFXN010000093.1, forward strand.
TGGCCGCTGAATTCAAGGAGAAAGCAGGCGCAACGCTCCGGAAAAGAGTTGTCTGCCGGAGGTCATAGTGGTAGTAATGGGGCTGGTGGGGTACGTTGATGAGCTGTCACGACCTGAGAGAGTTTCTTGGCCAGCTGGAAGCGCTGGGAGAGCTGCAGACGATTGCCGCGCCGGTTTCGCCCCTGCTGGAGATTGCCGCGATCACCGACCGGGTCTGCAAGGGGGCTGGCGCGAACCGGGCGCTGCTGTTTGCCCAGGTCGAAGGCTCCCGCTTCCGGGTGGCAACCAATCTGTTCGGCTCCGAAAAAAGAGTCGCGGCGGCGCTCGGCGTTGAGCGGCTCTCCGCCCTGACTGCCTGGTTCGACACGCTGCTGGTGGCCAGCAGCGGCGGTACCGCTGCGGAAAAGCTGGCAGCTCTGCCGGCAACACCGGCAGGGCAGGCGGCCGTGCCGGTCGTGACCGCAGACGCTGCTCCGCCGCAGCTGCTTGACTGCAGCGAGGGGCTGGCGGCGCTGCCGCTCCTGAAGAGCTGGCCGCTTGACGGGCAACCGGGGCACAGCGGCAGATTCATGACCCTGCCGCTGGTGATTACCGCTGCTCCGGACTCCGGCGGCAGCAACTGCGGCATGTACCGCGCCGCCATTATTGACAACGAGACCCTGGCAGTCTGCTGGAGCAGCAGCAGCGGCGCCGCGCTGCATGCGGCCGCCTGGCGGGAGCACGGGACACCGATGCCGGTAGCGATCGCTCTCGGCGGTCCGCCGGCGCTGACTTTCGCTGCCACCCTGCCGCTGCCGGTCGGTGTGGACGAGTTTGCCTTTGCCGGCATGCTGCAGGGGGAGCCGGTGCGCGTCTTGCGCTGCGGCAACGGCCTGGTCGTTCCGGCCACGGCTGAAGCCGTGCTCGAAGGGTATCTGCTGCCGGAAAGCATCGACTCGGGCGCTTTCGGCAACCATACCGGCAGCTACACCCCGTCGGCACCGGCTGCCGCCGTCAGGATTACAGCCATACGGTGCCGACCCGACATGATCCTGCCGGCAACAGTCGTCGGCCGGCCGCCGATGGAGGACTGCTGGCTTGCCAGGGCAGGCGGTTTTCTGCTCCTCTCCCTGCTGAAGATCGATCTGCCGGCAGCCGTAGCGCTGCACACCCCCTTTGCCGGCATCTTTCACGGCGCGGCCATCATCGCG
>JAGFXN010000094.1 GCA_017861215.1 Deltaproteobacteria bacterium
AGTTAAAAAGATAAAAGAAGTCTTTTTTGTCCTGTTAGCGTATTTCACCCCTGATGCCGACGGTCACTTCCGTGAACGGGATCTCCTTGCCGGATGCCGCCAGCGCCTGTCTGGCCGCCATGACGATACCGCCGCAGCAGGGCACTTCCATCCTCATGACGGTTATGCTTTGCAACGAAGAATTGCGGAAAAGTTCGGTCAGTTTCTGCAGGTAGAACTGGTTGTCATCGAGTTTGGGACAGCCGATCACCACCGCTTTGCCGGCAAGGTAATCCTTGTGGAAATCAGCGTAGGCAAAAGGTACGCAGTCAGCGGCGATCAGCAGATCGGCATCCTGGAAATAAGGGGCTGTCGTCGGTACCAGATGCAGCTGCACCGGCCACTGTGCCAGCGTGCTCTGCCGTGAGCCGGTTTCTGCTGCGGCTGCCGCTGCGGGCGGCGCAAAAGTCATGGCGCGCGAACCGGGGCAGCCGCCGCCTTGCCCGTGGTGTCCATGATGCCCATGGTGCTTGTCTCCATGGCTCTCGCGGTGACCATGGTCGTGCTGCTTGTGGCCGTGCTGCTTGTGCTCGTGGTGATGTTCATGCCCTTGTGGCGGAAACTTGCCGAGCTCCTGCAGATGTTTCGCTACCACTGCTTCATCAAACTCGTCCGCCTCGCGCTCGATGATCTTGATGGCGTCCTGCGGGCATTCGCCCAGGCAGGCGCCGAGGCCGTCACAAAGGTTGTCCGCCGCCAGCACCGCCTTGCCGTTTATCATGGTGATGGCGCCTTCGGCACAGGACGGTACACAGAGTCCGCAGCCGTTACACTTATTCTGATCGATCGTGACAATTTTTCTCAGCATTGTTCCTTCTCCTTATCGTTGCAAATAGTAGTGCCAGAGATAATCCAGCCTGCCGCGCAGTACCATCTTTCTACCGGCATAGGCCATTATCTCCCGGATTTTCTGGCGGTACTCCGGGGTGTAGCAGTGAATGCGGCAGTTTTTGCAGGCAGGTTTGGGGTGTAACGGGCAGAGCGCCCGTTTCATCATGCCGTGTTCCAGCAGGCCGGCGCATTCTTTACAGAGCTCCATCCGCCGTTTTCCCCTGCTCTGCAGAATCCCGGGGACGGCAACTGTGTCACCCAACCTGTTATCATGCTTTGCATGGCAGAAAAGTTCAATAAACCGGGCAAGAATTTTCAGATCTGCAGTCTGTGCCGCAGTAAGTTCGCTCATGGTGGTAAGCTTAACAGCTGCAAGAGCATTTATCGATGACTCAAATCAAAATATCCGCAATCGAGAGGGGGCAGGCAATCGTGAAATGAGCCTCACAACGCTTTCACGCATCTGCCTCCCTTTGCTTTTCTGCCGCGTCCTTAGTCAATTCGCTTTGCTGCCGAAGCAGGGATTCTGTCCCGCTGCCTCTTGTATCACACCCCAAAACAATACAATACCCGAATGTTAGCGGCACTTTTCTATTGGTAGTTCGCTGATACCATGGATTTCTTCGCGCAGACTTTGCAGAGCTGCTGACAATTTCATTCATGAAATTGCCGGTATTGACCAGCAGGTGAAGCCTGATCAGGCTGGGCATCAACCTGATCCGTGCCATTTGGGGGAAGCGGACGAAGGCGCTAGAATCTGTTTGCAAGGGTAGCCTGCAACTGTTTGTTGCGACAAGCATACCGCTGAGGTCGCGAAAACAGGGAAAAGCCGGCAGGTTACAGATGAGCATAAAAAAAGCCCTGCGAAAAAATCGCAGGGCTTCTTGTTGCGGTACGGCGGTGATTACTTCGTCGTCTTCAGGCCGCGCTCAGCGGCACGGGAGAAGGTATGGCAGAATGAGCAGTCATAATTTTTGGAGGTTACATGCTTGTCATGGACCCAGAGGTAGTCGGAGTAGGCTTTGTCCCCGTGGCACTGGGAGCAGACGACTGATTTGGCTGCTTTCAGGGCATAGCCCATGGCCGGCAGATTCAGCCGGGCAGTGTTCTTGTGGCAGTCGGCGCAGGCCAGTACGTTGCCGGCAGCCGGCGGCACTTCGTGGGTTATCAGCTGGTACTCGTCCGTTTTCACCCAGGAGTAAGGCTCTCCGGCCGCGTATCCCATGTTTACCATCCCCTGATTGATGGCATCGGCAACCAGACCGGTGTTGAAGTAGATACTGGTATCTACGGAGATGAGCTTGTTGCGGCCGGTATTCAGAGGTACCTCGGAAGTCTTGTACTTGAACGGATAGAGCTTGGTACCAACCGGGTCAGTGATGGCGCCGTTCGGCCGGGAGATCTTGTACGCGCCGGTGGCCGGGTCCAGTACCGGCGTGTCGAGCAGGTTGCTTCCCCAGCTGGAGCCGTTCCAGAAAGCGTATTTCGGGGTCTGATCGTTTGCCAGGGTAATGGTCGGTTCGTAGCGGTTGAGCGTTGCGTTCCAGGCGGAGGTCTGCCAGGTGCGGAAAGTTTCCGTAGCCTCACTGGCGGCAGTGTCGGCGGCATTCCGTGCATAGGTGCTGATGTGGCACGCCTGGCAGGAGACCCGGCCGATATGGTGATTTACAGCTGTGGTTGTGTGGCCGCTGGTGAGACTCCCCTTGGTTGCGTGGCAGCTGGCGGTTGAGCAGTTGATGGCAGCCGTTGACTCCTTCGGGCGGAGATCGCTGCCGCGACCGGCCATCTTGTGGTTGCTGGTGGCGTGACAGGCCTGGCAGGCCAGATTGCCGCGCGAGGTAGCCATATGCACATCAAATGTGCCGTCAGCCGTTGTGCCCTGGGCCAGCGCCAGATCGCCCCGTTTGAAGTTGTCGCCGCCGCCCCCCTTGGCATGGCACTGCAGGCAGGTGGAGCGGGTCGGCTTGGTGATAGTCTGTACCGCCTGATCCATGGTAATGGTCATGGCGGCGGTGTTGGGCACGTAGCTGCCGCCGTAAATGGAACGGGTCCGCTTGTAATCCTTCTGATGGCAGATAAGGCAGTCGATGTTGTCGAGCTGGGCGGCATCAGCCACCGGACCCGGCTGGGCGCCAAGGCCCACATGGCAGTTGCTGCAGCCGGAGTAGCCGTTCCAATTGCCGAGGATGTTGATGCAGTAGGAGTTCATGGCGGTGCTGTTGTCGACCGTGGCGGAAAATTTCCCCTGGGTCGCCGGGCCGGTAGTCATGCCGGATGCGCCGCGCCACTGGTAATGCACCGAATGGAACATCTCGTCTGCTTGCGTGGCATGGCAGCTGCGGCACATGTTGTAGCCCGTCCAGGTGAGGGTGGCGTGGGTGTTGGCGGGCGTCGTCGTCGTTTTTGTAAAGGTCGCGGTTTTGACCGCTTCACTGTTGCCGGAGGTGTCCCTGGAGAAATATTTCAGCGTGGTGGTAGCCGTGACTGTCAGGGGGGCGGAATAGACAGCTGACGCGGTTGTCGGCGTGGCGCCGTTGGTGGTGTAGTAGGTGACGCCTGCTTCATTGCGGCTCAGTGCCACAGTTACGCTGGAGGTGAAGCTGCCGCCTGCGGGAGAGACTGTCGTTACCGGCGCGGTGGTGTCCGTCACCGAAGAGACAACGGCGGGATAGGTATATGCCTTTACCTCATCATTTTTGTACTCGAACTTGCCCCGTACTTCCCATTTACCGGTCGGAGCAGCGGACGGCAAGGTGTAATTAAAGGTGTAGACGCCGTTGCCGGCGCTGGTCATGCTTTTTTTAACCAGCTCCGTTCCGGAGGGATTTTTGATGCGAACTTCACGGGTGGAGGCACTGGTGATTGGCTGGCCGGCATTGTTTTTGAAGACGGCGGTGATCTTCATGACCTCACCCCTGACATAGGTCGCCTTGTTGGTGGTAACTGACAGGGTGTCGGCGTACGCAAGCGCCGGCAACAGGGTGAGGATGGCGAAAAGCAGTATCATTCGATATTTCAGGTTCCGGAATGTGCATTCAAAACTTGTCATTTTGGCTCCTTTTTCTGCGGCAGGCAGGTGCCGCTACGTGAGAGTTCTGCCAATGATGGCGCGGTATTTGACGGCACTGTTCGGGAAGTTCGTTGTCAACACCAGAGAGTGATTTACAGCCGGGAGTAATTGTCAGGATTAACTGCACACCTCCTTTCCGGGTAAATTTTACGAGACAAAAAAAGCCGGGCTACCGCAATATCGGTTTGATATTTCGGCAACCCGGCTGTCTCGTTGAGACCCGTGGGCTTTCCGTCCCATCCTCGCGAATGGTTTAGTATTGTCGTGTATCAGCTGTATAAACCAGTGTTTTGCTTCTAATGAGCACAAAATAGCAAATATCGAAAAATATTCAAGCACTTTATAGATATAATTATATAATTAACATTATCTACTGTTGGCGGATTTTGACAACAGCAAATGAAGCCCATTTCAAAAGGTAACCGGGGCAGAAGGTAACGAGGCTGACGAAGGCAGGCTGCAAGCCTCAAGCTTCAGAGCTTCTCACGTGAATCAACAGCAAAAAAGAGTCGCTTTGCCATGGCAGTCAGAGTGTGCTATGAAGTATGCACATGCAAGATCAATCCCCGACAATAATCAGACGCACCAGTCATACTATCTCCAGAAGCCTTCTCAGCCCTAATGCCCTGAGAATCATGTACCGCCTGCGTGACAACGGCTTTACCGCTTTTCTGGTTGGCGGCTCCGTCCGCGATCTCCTCATCGGCCGTACGCCGAAAGACTTTGACATTGCCACCGATGCTACCCCCGCAGAGATAAAGAGAGTCTTCAGAAACTGTCGCCTTGTCGGCCGGCGGTTCCGGCTGGCACATATTCACTTCAAGGACGAAGTCATCGAAGTGGCGACCTTTCGCAAAGGTGGCGATCTGGCTGAACCTGATCCTGAAGAGTCTGACCCTGTAGAGGATGACAGCGGCGAAACACCGCCGGAGGAGCCGCGCCGCGACCTCGGACACCTGCATAAGAGTGACGAAGGGGTGCTGCTCCGGGACAACCTGTTCGGCACCCCCGAAGAGGATGCCTGGCGCCGTGACTTTACGGTCAATGCGCTTTCCTACAATATCGCCGATTTCTCCATTATCGACTATGTCGGCGGGGTGGAAGACCTGGACAAGCGGCTTATCCGCACCATTGGCGATCCCTCAGCCAGATTTGCCGAAGACCCGGTACGGATGCTCAGGGCGATACGTTTCGCCGCCCAGCTTGATTTCACCATCGAGCATCACTCCTGGGAGGCGATGTCGGCCAATGCACGGCGCATAACCCTAGCGTCGCCGGCCAGACTCTTCGATGAAGTGGTGAAGCTGTTTCTCTCCGGAGCAGCAGAAAAGTGCTGGCAACTGCTCTGCGCCAGCGGCCTTGCTGCTGCCATTTTTCCTGATTTTATTGAATGGCTGTCAGCTCAAGAGACTGATCCCTCGCTGAAAGCCGTTGCCTGGATTGACAGCACTCTCCTGAACGGCGGGGCCGTTTCCAATCCGCTGCTGCTGGCGCTGTTTTTCGGGGAGTATCTGTCGGCATCAGGGGGAAAAGGCATGCCGGTGCAGGCCGGCATTGACCGCTCTCTGGCAGGCTTCATGGCAGAGGTTGCCGGGAGGGTCTTTATCCCGCAACGGGCAGTCATGCGCTTCAGAGAGATTCTGCTTCTGCAGCAACGGCTGCTGAAGATGCCGGGGCGAAAACCGGAAAATGTCATAACCAGACCGGCATTTGCAGAGACAATCGACTATGTGCGCTTTTGTGCCGGCGGCAACGCGGCACTGGCAAAAACTGTCAGCTGGTGGGATCGTCTTGCTGCCGCCAAAGGGGTGACTCCCCCGGCCACAGATCAGGGAACTGAGGGCAGGGAAGTGCGTCCCAGGGGCAGAAGGCGCAGACGGGGCAGGAAGAAACCCAAAGTGCTGTTGCCTTAGTCTGGCTGTCATCCGGAAACTCCGGCTGAAAACCGGGCCAACTGTTGACAGCTCCCGCTTTCTTGCATTTCACCAGGGCAACTGCTATCGTTGTGAAACTATTTTCACGGAGGATTGCACTATGTCGGTTTCCCACCATCGCCTCATCATTCTCGGTTCCGGTCCTGCCGGTTACACCGCTGCCGTCTATGCTGCCCGGGCGAATCTCTCGCCGACCCTGATCACCGGCCTGCAGCAGGGCGGGCAGCTGATGACCACCACCGAAGTCGACAACTGGCCGGGCGATGTTGACGGTGTGCTGGGACCGGAGCTGATGCAGCGGATGTTCCGCCATGCCGAACGTTTCGGCACGAATTTCGTCTATGACCAGATCCATACGGCTGACCTGAAAACCCGTCCCTTTACCCTGAGCGGCGACAACGGCAGCTACAGTTGCGACGCCCTGATCATTGCCACCGGCGCAACGGCCAAGTATCTCGGCCTCCCCTCTGAAGAAGCATTCAAGGGGAAAGGGGTGTCGGCGTGCGCCACCTGCGACGGCTTCTTCTATCGCGGCAAGCCGGTGGCCGTCGTCGGCGGCGGCAGCGCCGCCGTTGAGGAAGCGCTCTACCTGGCGAACATCGCCAGTCATGTCACGGTTGTCCACCGCCGTGAAAAGTTCCGCTCGGAAAAGATCCTCGCCGACCGGCTGATTGAGAAGACCAAGGGGGGCAATGTCACCATCGAGTGGCACCACGTTCTTGACGAGGTGCTCGGCGATGACTCCGGCGT
>JAGFXN010000287.1 GCA_017861215.1 Deltaproteobacteria bacterium
GGCGCCGAAGGCGAAGGGACCAACACCAGGGAGGCAATCTGGGGCTGCACCACCTGCGGCGCCTGCATCGAAGCCTGCCCGGTGCTGATCGAGCAGATGCCGAAAATCATCAAGATGCGCCGCCACCTGGTGGAGATGCAGAGCGACTTCCCGGAAGAGCTGCTCAACCTCTTTGAAAACATGGAGCAGCGCTCCAATCCCTGGGGTATAGCCCCCACCGAGCGGACCAAGTGGCACAGCACCATGGAGGTGAAGAACTTTGTGGCCGGCGAGACGGAATATCTTTTCTACATCGGCTGCGCCGGAACCTTCGACTCCAGGCAGAAGCATGTGACGGTAGCCCTGGCCACGATTCTTGATACGGCGGGCGTCAGCTGGGGGATACTCGGCAAGGAGGAGAAGTGCTGCGGCGACAGCGCCCGGCGGCTCGGCAACGAGTACCTGTTCGACCGGATGGCCAAGGAGAATGTCGACCTTTTTACCAGCAGAAAAGTGACCAAGGTGATTACCCAGTGTCCGCACTGCTTCAGCACGCTCAAGAACGACTACCGCCAGTACGGGCTCGAACTTGAGGTCATCCACCATGCAGAACTGCTTGACCGGCTGATCAGGGAGGGCAGGATCAAGCCGAACCGCCGGGTGACCGAGCTTGGCAAGGTGCTCTACCATGACTCCTGCTACCTTGGCAGGCATAACGACATCTACGAAGAGCCGCGCAGCGTCATTACCGCCGTGACCGGAGAGACTCCGGTGGAAGCGCCGCGCAACCGCGAAAATGCCTTCTGTTGCGGTGCCGGTGGGGGCAGGATGTGGATGGAGGAGCATGAAGGGGAGCGGATCAATCAAGTCAGGGTAAGCGAGGCGGTTGAGGCGCTGCAAGCTGCGCCGGCTGCGGCATCGACAATCTGTGTCGCCTGCCCCTACTGCATGACCATGTTCGAAGACGGCCTCAAGGACACCGGGTCGGCAGACGTCCGGGTGAAGGATGTTGCCGAGATCGTGGCGGAAGGGCTGCGGCCGGTGTAAGACCGGCAGGTTCCTGAAATGAAAGAAAATAGTAGTAGAGAAAAGGCGGGCCAAACGGTTCGTCTTTTTTTGTATCTGGAGAATAATGAGTTTTCAGGCTTGAATTCTATCGGCAAGATCAATTCAAAACAGTTTCAGTTGTTTGACTAATTTGGCGTTTACTTGACAAGTCAACAACGTCCCACTGACTCTTCTGGCTGATGCTGATTAGCCAGTGACGTTTTGTGCCGGGTGTTTGCGTATAACTCGCCACCATCCGTCAGGATAATCGAGAAGCTATACCCTGAAAGACTTCATCTCCCGCCGCAGAGTCTCTATCTGCTCAAAAAGCTTGACTACCGACTCATCCATCACTCTGGTTGACTCGAGGTTTATAGCTGAAGAGGATTCAATATTACTTACTGAAGCAACGATCATTTCACTGCTGCAGGTCTGCTCAGTACAAGCCTGCCTTATCTGGCTTATCATCCCGGTAATCGCTTCGGTTGAATTGGCTATAAACTTTCCTACATTACTCTGCTCCAGAGCTGCGGTACGAACCTGGGCGGTTATCTCTTTCATCTTTTCCGCCGAGGAAATGATCTGATCGCTACCCTGTGCCTGCTCTTTGGTTGCACTGTTAATCTGCATTACCATTTGGGAGACCTGTTCAACCGCATCCCGAATCTGCTGACTCCCCTTCGTCTGCGCAAGAGTGGCGTTGGCAATTTCCTGCATCTGGTTGGTAGCTGTCTGCACGCCGTCAAAAATTTTGTTAAGTGCAGAACCCGACCTGTCAGCCAGTATCTCGCCGTTTTTAATACTTTTTCCGGAACTTTGAATAGCTGCCACTGCCCGGGCAGTCTCATCCTGCACATCATTGACCATCTGGCTTATCTCTCTGGTTGAGTTTCTGGTTCGTTCTGCCAGCTGCTTGATTTCGTCGGCAACAACAGCAAAGCCTTTACCCTGCTCACCGGCTTGTGCGGCGATAATGGCAGCATTAAGGGCAAGCAGGTTCGTCTGTTCGGCAACATCATTAATCACGGAAAGAATGGTTCCAATATCAGCAGCTTTTCTGGAAAGAGAATTAATCGCCTCAAAGGTTGTTTCTGATGAGCGTTTTATCTCATGTATACTGGCTATAGATTCTTCAAGTGCCGCTCTGCCAATCTCGGCATCCTCACGAACAGATTCGGAAATCTTCGATGCGTCTGTAGCATTTCTCTCGACCTGCCTTATGGAAAAGTCCATTTCCATTACAACAGAAGTTGTACTGTTGGCAGCCTCCATCAGGCTCTTGACGCTCATATTAACCTGCTTTATTGACGCAGCCATCTGATTGATGGATGAGCTGACGTCTGCAACCGTCTGGGCCAGAGTTTCTGTATTCAGCGCAACCTCTTCCACACTTGAGGTCATCTCCAGTATTGATGAAGAGCTCTCTGTTGCCAATAGCGAAAGACCGTTAACGCTTTCACTGACCCCTCGTATTGATGCGTTAATCTGTGTCACAGCAGAAGAAGTATTGCTTGCCCCTTTCGACTGGAGCTGGGCAGCGTCCATAACATTGGTGTTGGCCTGGAGGAGATTGCCGGTTATCGAGTTCAACTCATCAGAGGCAACAGTTACCTGGCCAACCAACTGGTTAAGGTTTTCGACCATACTGTTCAGTGATTTTGCAAGTGACCCCATTTCATCATCTGATACTACTGCAAGCCGCTGCGACAAGTCCCCTCTGGCTACGTGCCCAATTACCTCACTTAACCTGATGATAGGCTTCAGGATGATTCTCTCTACAACAAAACCGATCCCTATCGTAAAAAAGATGATAGCTAGAACAGTCGCCCCTGCCAAAATCAGCACAGATTTTTTCAAACTTCTAGCAACAGCGTCGGTTTTGTAGCCTATTTTCAGGGAACCAAGGACATGGGACTCTTTCTCACTCCGTATTGAGCGCGTTACAGTATGAAAGGAGGCAGTATTCTCCGGCACCGTCTTTCTGGTAACAAGCTCATTATTTTCATTGTAAAAACCGGCAAAACTGACTTCGGGGTCCTTGAGTATATTTTCAACAAGCGTATCCAGGGCTAGAACATTGTAGAGCTCCAGGTGTGTCGCCCCGGCAAGACTGACCAGATCAGCGACTGACCTGGCTTTGGAATCAAGCGAATTCCTGATTTCCATTGCATTCTGGCTGACAATGAAAACACCAAGCCCACCGAAAAGAATGATAACCAGCAGGGTGGCAAGAAGCAGGAATCTCGCCCTGATCGAATGAAAAACAAAGAACTTTGCAAGCATAAAGGAACCCCTGT
>JAGFXN010000095.1 GCA_017861215.1 Deltaproteobacteria bacterium
AGGTTGTCCATGACGTCGGCGAGTCCGAACCGCTCTGCCATCTCTTGAACCCGCCCCTTGATCCGCTCCGCCGGCAGCCGGAACAGACGGGCATGCAGCACCAGGTTCTGCCGCACCGACAGCTCGCTGTAGAGGGAGAAAGACTGGGACATGTAGCCGACCCGCCGCCGGGTATCGATATCGTGGGGGTCCACTGGTCGGCCGAACAGCCAGGCCTCTCCTTCGCTGGCGGGCAACAGTCCGGTCAGCATCTTCATGGTGGTGGTCTTGCCGCAACCGTTCGACCCCAGAAAGCCGAAGATCTCACCCCGGCCGATGCGGAAGCTCACATGGTCGACGGCGATGAAATCACCAAAACGCATGGTCAGATCGTGGGCCTCTATGGCTCTCTCGCCGTGGGTGTCCGTTGCGCGAGGGGGGATGATGACCGGCCGATAGTTATCCCGCTGCAATCGGGGCAGCAAGGCGATGAACGCCTCCTCCAGCGAGGTGGTCCCGGTCTGGCTCAGTAGTGCACCCGGGCTGCCGGTGGCAAGCACACCTCCGGCATTCATGGCCACCAGCCAGTCAAAACGGGCGGCCTCTTCCATGTAAGCGGTGGCGATCAGGACACTCATGTCGGTTCTTTGGGTACGGATGCGATCGATCAGCTCCCAGAACTGGCGGCGTGACAGGGGATCAACGCCGGTGGTGGGTTCATCAAGGATCAGGAGGTCGGGGTCGTGAATCAGCGCGCAGCATAGTCCCAGCTTCTGTTTCATGCCGCCGGAGAGTTTGCCGGCGGGGCGACCTGCAAACGGTGCCAGTCCGGTGGCCAGAAGCAGCTCAGCGATGCGGCGCTCCCGTTCCTGGCGGTCGTGTCCGAAAAGCCGGGCAAAAAAATCCACATTCTCGAAAACCGAGAGGGTTGGGTAGAGGTTCCTGCCAAGCCCCTGGGGCATGTAGGCCACACGGGGACAGATCGCACGACGATGGCGCTTGTCAGCCATGTCGCCCCCCAGCACCTCGACCTGTCCTGTCTGAATGGCACGGGAGCCGGCAATCAGTGAGAACAGACTGGATTTTCCCACCCCATCGGGGCCGATGACACCGACCATGCAACCGGAGGGCAGCTCAAGATTAATTTTGCCAAGAGCCAGCATCTTGCCGTAGCGCAGACAAACCGCTTGCAGTCTGACGACTGACGGTACAATCCCTGGTGTGGAGTTTGCTATGGGATAATATTCGCTCATTGCGGCAGCTTAACCAGCAGATGTGCCGGCCATGGTCTGGCGGAATCAAGCCTGACATACGCCATGCCGGGTAGGCCGGTCTTGACCTGAGTGATATGTTTTTTGAGAAGATCCACCGGGACCTGCGCCCGGATGCGGAACATCAGCTTCTCCCGCTCACTGGCTGTCTCGACGGTCTTGGGGGTGAACTGGGCCACGTCGGAAATGAAGGATACCTGGGCCGGGATGACATACTGCGGGGCAGCATCCAGCACCAGCCGCACCTCTGTGCCGAGTGCAACCTTTCCGGCCGCAGCCGTCGGCAGGAAAAAAGTCATATAGACGTCGCTCAGGTCAATCAGGCTCAAAACCTTGCCGCCGGCAGCGACCACCTCGCCGGGCTGGGCCACACGGTACTGGACCCGGCCGTCACGAGGAGACTTGAGAGCACTGTCCTGAATGTCCGCCTGAAAACGTTCGACGTTGGCCCTGGCCGCCTTGACCGCCGACCGTGCTCCGTCAATCTGGGTGCGTACGGTCATGATGGCTGCTTCCGCAGCGGCTGCCTGGGCGCGGGCCGAGTTCAGCACTGCTTCCGAACTGCGGAGTTCTGAGTAATCGTCCTCGGCATCCTGTTTCGCCAAGACGCCCTCTTTGAGAAGTGCCGATGAGCGCCCCGAGTGCTGCCTTGCCTTTACGAGCTCGGCTTCCCGCTGCCTGACCAGCGCCAACGCTGCCGCCTTTTCACTTTCGCGCTGTGCCAGCTGGCTGTAGGCGGATCCAACCGAACTTTGCGCCTGCTGCAGCTGTGCTTCGGCCTGACGGAGCTGGGCGTCCAGGGTCTCGGTGTCCATTGTCGCCACCACCTGTCCTGCGGTGACAAATTCCCCTTCACGAACCAGTATTTCCTTGACGCGACCGGACGACTTGGCGGCAACATCAATCTCTACCGCCTCAATGCGACCGTTGCCGCTATAAAGTCCATTGTCCTTGCCGGATTTGCCAACCTTCTGCCAGACTACTCCAACCACGGAAATCAGCACCAGCAGTCCGGCGATCATGATGAGCCATCTTTTCTGATGATCGGTCATGGTGTCTCCTGATATGGCATCGCCCACCTGATATTTCACGGAGTAACACTTGTTAGTGCTTGGCGAGCAGGTGAATCAGGTTGATTGCCCCGTCGGGCGGCGGCACTTTGGCTAAAAATAGTATGCCGTCAGCATGGCAATGAATGCGATGATTACATAAACAGAGATTCTGGACAGATTCACGGTGAATGCTCCGCTGCCCGTCCTGATTATTAATTATACTTAAGTATATCTCGTTTCCGTCGGGATTCTATCTTCGTAACCAATCATTGTATCGGCGGGGCGATGGGCTGGCAGGCTTTCGGTCAAATCTCAACCGTTTCAAGGCGGGCAACTGTCGTTTCAACGTGTCTAATGGATGTATCTTTAGGCAGATCAATGGTCATCTGATTTGCTGAAAATCATATCTACTTCCGTCAATGGCTACCCTCTGCACTCTAGTCATTTGATCCTCTCGCAGGCTTATAAGTTGACAGATGGAGTGCAGAGTCAAACGCATGAATTCCTAATCATTCTTTACGGTGGCCTCCTGGTCGCTTCGGATGTTGTGCCGGTGGAGTTCGAAAGGTATATCATGGCTCTTGAAATATCTCATCATAAGTACCGCGATGTCTTCAGGCCAGGTAATAATCATGTTGTGAACTTTCAAAGTTAGCATGGCTTGCCCCCTTCTCTACATTCATAAAACGACCGGGAGATACTGGGCGACTGGTGTATCTCGCCAAACGTTACTATTAATCAAGCATAAAATATACCTAGCTAAATTAAAGCGTATAATCAGCATGTTGTGAGGTTGCTGTAATTTGTCCCGGCACCAAGTGTAAACATTTCCGACTCTGGCCACCCATGGTAGCAACTGCTGGCTATGGGGGAAACTGCTTGCGTACTCAAATAAATAGATGCCCGTACAAAAATTTTCAGCAACTTTTCAAGAGAGTGTATGCTGCTACTGCAGACGAACAGCATCAGTACGTTGACGAGGCCTAAAGTCGATGGCATTACAGATCTTGAAAACATGGCTCGAACTCAGTCTGGAAAGAAAAAAAGACCACATTCCGTTAGGAACATGGTCTTGCTGTGGTGCATTTGATCATCTGGACAATGAACGGTGGGATACTCTCAACTGCATTGAGTCTCTATTGCAAATTTGGTCTAAGGAACAAAAACATATACGTTGTTTACGGTATCAAAGAATTCCACCGTGTACCCAGGATATGCAGGAGCATATGTCAAACGAGCTTTCGTGCGATCGCGCCCATCGAATAGAAGTTGTCCCGCTGTAAAAGTGCCCGTACTTGATTCGACAGTAACGGGAGTTGCCGTTGAAATGACTACATATCCGAGATCATGGTCATAGTAGGTACCGCTTAAGTTCATCGTATAGGTGCCGCTTATGTCCGTCGTATTACCTGTCACCACGATACGGCAGTCTTTCATCCAGTAAGTTTTATTAACTGTATGATCCAGCAGCACTATAGATAAGTCCAGAGTGGCTGTTTGGGAATCATTACGCTTCAAATCCATAATGCCGTTCAACGTATATGACCGAGAACCGTCTTCACCGGTTACATCAGATAACGATATATGCAAGCTTTTAAGGTCGCCAGTTGTAATGTTCACTGAAGCGCGGTAAGTAGCAGGGCCGGTAATCGTTGGAGAATACGAATATTCTTTGTATGAATCAAAAGTAATCGTCCCGGAAACATCGCCATTTGAATTAGGCTCACCAGAAATAGTAAACGAACCACTGTAACCATTTTCTGTATGGTGGACAACGTCAGCAACGGTCTTTGCCGCGCTGGACTTGACTTGAATATTGCTTTCGATACTAGTGGCAATTTGTAGCATCTGAGGAAAGGTTCCCGGGGTTGCAGTAACTCTTTTGCCAAGACCTCCAGCGAAAGATGAGTCTTGAACGCTATCAATCACCCCAAGTGATAAAGCCTTGGCATTGGCTTCAGTTACCGTTGCCTGAGTGGTATTTCCCTTATAATAGGAACCACCATCGAAGGAACTGTCTGACCCACCACCGCCGCAACCCGCCAAGGCAAACACCACGGTAAGGGACAACCCGAACATCACATTAGCTGTCTTCATTCTCATGTCTTATCTCCTTTTGTTAACTCCGAGATATCCGTTAGCCATCGTGTGGCATCTCGTTTTCATTAGGTTAGAGTTTGTATGCCGCACAATATACTTTACAGAGAAGATGTCAAGAAAACCATCACACAGAATGTAGACTCCTGCTCTTATTTCCCGTCACCTACTATACCTTCATATACTGCATGGCTTTACATGGTAACATAGTACAGCTTGCAGTATCATGACGCAGTGATTTGAATCACAGAGAGCTCTCATGACAGGAAGGGGCGAACTGCTAACTGGAAACTAACTTATACCCTTACAGACATTGTGTTATTTCAGAGAGATGAACATTGGGTCAACTATGGGGAAAGTAAGGCAACACTCTGGAGAGTTACGCACCGTGGCACTCAAGCCTAATGGACTGGCTTAGCGGAACGACTGTCATGCAAATAAATCAGTGACTGCCAAATTTTGAGTGCTGGCGCAAGAATTTGCAGTTGCGGCAAGATAATGCTCGATTGATTTGAGGTAAGGCAAGGGAAGGTTAATAAATTTCACGCCGTAAAGACTTTTGTATTCCAACGTGCTCATATAACGAATGACTTCCCCCTCTGCTTCAATTTTACATGATCCCGGCAAGGTAAACCGGCACATAATCCGGACTCCTAAATCAAGATTATATTCGGTTTCGAGAAGAATACCGGTGTTGCTGATGTCATAAGAAAGGCAATAGAATTCCAGATCAATTTTCTTGACCAATACCTTAACATTGAGCACAACTCTTTTGCTTCTCCCTATCTGCATGTCAAGAAAACTGCCGATTGTCTCAATGAGCTGGATTGGATCGATTGGCTTTAAGAGCATGGCACTTGCGCCACTCTGCTCAACTCTCTCTATGCTGCCCGAGATTTTGTGACAGATGAGAATTACTGGGACGTGACGTGAAGCCTCTTCCTCGCGTACCAGAGATAAAAGCGTGCATCCACACATGTCTTCCAGTTTCAAGTCGGCAAGGACCAGGTCAAAGAGATACTCTTTATGCAGCTTGAGAGCCTCTGCACCGTTCATTGTCGAGATAAGCTGAAATCCCCTCCCCTTTAGCAGGTTCGTGTTCCTTTTCAGGAAAACCTTGGAGGCACTTGCCAGGAGAACTTTTTTCATGGGTCCACCTCTTAACCAATAGATACCACTAATTTGGCATAATACAATGAACGGTACAGAGCAAAGCAATATTTGGGGCGTGCCGCCAGTGAGCTGTTTACTCAACACTCTGTTATATTGGCGTTTATAAATAACGATTCCAGCCTATCTGCCATTATATCAACCGAAATCAGTATCCGCCGGGTTCTGCATCGGATGGAGCGAGGTAAGCGTTAAGGTTTCTTTCATATTTGCTTATTCAATAGCGGTCATTTTGCAAACGATTTTCTCGGCAATCATGCCGTCGACGGCGGCAATGTACGCCTTGTAATGGGGAGATTTCACATGCTGTTCCAGGCAGGCCGGGCTTTCCCAGTTTTCATAGAAAATGAACAGGGCCGGATCCTCATTATCCTGGTGCAGACGGTATTCACTGCAGCCAGCCTCGTTGCGCGTCGGGGCGATCAGTTTAAGAAGTTCCGCTTTAACGATCTCGATAGAATCCTTCTTTGCCACAACCTTGGCTACGACAGTCAATATTGACACGGCTAACCCCTCTCCCGGAATAGAATGGTTTTTGCAGCGATCCCTTCAGGCATGCGTTTCATGAGCCTTTCTGCCATGCACCCGCTCATAGGCTTGACAGAATGGACAGATGCCCGCCTCGACACTCTTGACAAAGGTATAAGCGACGCCCGTTTGTTTTACCCGAGCGTGGCGACAGACAGGGCAGAGTTCGCACAGCCGCGCCAGTCTCCGGTCCATGGGAGTGATCTCACGACTGCTCATGGCTGCAGTTTTTTGCCTGCCGAAAAGGCCTTGCCCAGGAGGGGGCCGACCCCATGATAACCTTTATGGGCAGTGTCATAAATGAGGGGCATGATCTTCATGATGTCTGGCAGACCGTCGTCACCCAGCACGGCATGATCGGCTTTCACATCGATGATTTCGCCGATGAACTGGGTATGCAGGCCGATCTCCACGATCTGGAGCAGGCGGCACTCCAGCACGACGGGGAATTCTGCGGCGTAGGGAGCGTCAACC
>JAGFXN010000096.1 GCA_017861215.1 Deltaproteobacteria bacterium
TACGTCATACGGCAGGGAGGCAACTTTCCCGGCAAGAGTTGCGGGGGGACGCAGCGCCCGGAATGGTTTGATTATGGCCATATCGTTACCTCATCAACAGCTGAAAAGATTGCTTGCCGCAAAGATTGCAAAGGACGCGATGGAAGCAAAACGCTACTGGCTAGAATACCATGAAGGAGCGGACATTTCCGTAAATTGTGCGCTTTTGTTGCGATCCCGGCATGCTTGACGGTGCAGAATGCCTAAAAGTACCTTTTTGCCCCGACAAACCTCTCGTTAAAATATTTCTCGTCGATCGCGGAAACTTTTATTTCATCACCGCGCCGCGGCGCATGCACAAAGCGGCCGTTCCCCACGTAGATGCCGACATGGTTTATTTTGTCGACGGATGCTCCGAAAAATACCAGGTCGCCATCCTTCAGCTCTTCCCTGGGTATGCGGTCACCGGCTCTGAACTGTTCGGCAGATGTTCGCGGGATGTTGATACCGCAAAGATTGTACACTGCCCGGACAAAACCGCTGCAGTCCATCCCCTCGACAACATTGTCCCCACCCCAGCGGTACGGAATGCCGACAAAACGTTCGGCCGTTCTGGCAGCTATCGCTCCCATGTCTGACTGCGGCGCACTCTTTCTCTGCAATGGCGGCCCGTCAGGCTGCTTCGGTTTGTCAATCTTCGTCGCCCTGCTGAAAACAGCATCCGGAGATGCGATAAAATAGCTTTCAACAAGCTTTTCCGCAACCAGTTTTTCAGCGGCCTTCTTTGCCTTGACACGCGCCTGATAGTCACCGAAACGGACAACATACACACCGTTATCCTTGCGGAAATAGAAAGCTTCTATCCCTTTGGCCTGGAGCTTTACCGTCAGCCGCTCGGCATTTTTCACTTCGGAGAAAGCACCAACCTGTATCGAGTAGCCGAGCCTGCTGATGCCGGCCTGATTTTTCAACTGGGCGGCACACCCCTGGCAGACGAAAACAAGCAGAAGCGTAGCGACTGTCAGAAACTGGCAGGAAAACCGCTGCAGATTATTCATCAGCGACACTCCTCCTGACTCCCATCAGGAAAGCGACAATAAAATCCTCAAGATCACCGTCAAGCACTGCATCCGGGTTGCCGGTCTCGACGCCGGTGCGCAGGTCCTTGACCATCCGGTACGGATGCAGGACGTAGGAGCGGATCTGGCTCCCCCAGCCGATCTCCTTTTTGTCGGCAGACAGTTCGGCAGCTTGTGATTCACGCTCCTGCAGCTCCTTTTCATACAGCTTGGAACGCAGGACTTTCATGGCGGAAGCCTTGTTCATATGCTGGCTGCGCTCGCTCTGACAGGCGACCACAATCCCGGTGGGGATATGGGTGATGCGCACCGCTGAATCGGTAGTATTGACATGCTGGCCTCCGGCGCCGCTGGAGCGGTAGGTGTCAATCCGCAGATCAGACTCGACAATCTTGACATCGATGTCATCAGCAATTTCCGGAAAGGCGAAGACGGAGGCAAAAGAGGTGTGACGACGGGCACTGCTGTCAAACGGCGAAATACGGACAAGCCGGTGAATTCCCGCTTCGGCCCTGAGGTAGCCGTAGGCATACTCACCACTGACTGCAAAGGTACAGCACTTGATCCCGGCCACGTCGCCGGGCTGATACTCGGTAATGTCGGTGCGCCACCCTTTTCGTTCACAGTAACGCAGGTACATTCTGAGCAGCATCTCCGCCCAGTCCTGTGACTCGGTGCCGCCGGCGCCGGAATTGATGGAAAGATAACAGCAGCTCCGGTCATGCGGCCCGGAAAGCATCCGCTGGAACTCTGCCGCCGCCACCTCCTTTTCAAGCGCCGCGTTCAGATCATGGCACTCATGGAGAGAATCCTCATCATCAACTTCACTGCCGAGTTCAATCAATGCCCTGATATCATCCAGCTGACGGGCAAGACTGTCCCAAAGATTCAGAACCTTCTCCAGCGTCATCCTCTCGCGGAGAACCGCCTGGGCAGACTCGTTGTCATCCCAGAATCCGGGAACGGCAACCCGTGATTCAATCTCCTGAATATCCTCCCGCTTGCGATCTATGTCAAAGAGACCCCCGAAGCTTGTTGATGCGCTCTGCGAGCTCTTCCACCTTTGCCATCTCTTCCCTGAACATGCAAACTCCTTCGAAAATATCGCTGCTACACGGATAATTTTAATACCATCTCTCAGGTCCTGCGGCAATATAAAATGGCTGCCTGACGCTTACGGCAATCAATCCCGGCCAGGAGGTAACGATTTTTTGCGCAGGGCAAAGACAATGATGCCGATGGCCAGCGCAATGCATCCCCACGCAAAGATGTCGCCATATTCCGTATACAAGCTCTTTTCACTGCCAAGCCTCACCTCTCCGCTCAGGAGCGCTTCGCGAAACAGGCCGGTCATACCGCGCACATGGCCCCGGTTGTCAATGATGGCAGTAATGCCGGTGTTTGCCGACCGCACCAGCGGGACTCTGTTTTCAACGGCCCGGAACACGGTCATGGAAAGGTGCTGATACGGCGCGGAAGAATTCCCGAACCAGGCATCGTTGGTGATATTGACCAGCAGCGCGGCCCCATGAGCGATAAACTCCCTGGAAATTTCCGGGAAAATACCCTCAAAACAGATGAGGATACCAATTTTGCCGAAAGAAGCGGCAAGCGGGACAGGTGCCCTGCCGGGCGAGAAGTCGCCGATCCCCTGCACCATCTTCTTGACAAAAGGGAGCAGTCTTGCCAGGGGTACGTACTCACCGAACGGTACCAGATGGACCTTGTCGGCTCTGCCGACCGCTGTTCCGTCCGGTGCAAGCAGAAAGGCGCTGTTCAACAGTTTTTCACGCCCGGCCTCATACTCCAGCGCCGGACTGCTGACAATCAGCGTGGTGCCGAGTTCTCTGGCAAGGGATGAAACCCGCGCCGAGTAGGTCGGCTCCCTCTGGAAGAAGAAAGGGAGCGAGCTTTCCGGCCAGACGACGAGAGCGGCGCCGGCGCCGCTACTTTGGCGGGAAAGTCTTTCGTAGATCGCTACCGTCTCTTCCTGAAAGGCCGGGTTCCACTTGATGTCCTGCGGGATATTCCCCTGGGCCAGAGCAACCTTGACCACTGCTCCGGAAACCTCCCGGTTCAGAACTATAAAACCGTACCAGATAGTCGCCAGCAGCAGCGGAATTGCGGTGCAGGTCGCCAGGAAAGGGTATGTTGCCCCGTCTTTTCCCCGCACCCACCTCCAGAGCTGATACAGAAAGATGTTCACCAGAAGAATCAGAAAAGAGACGCCGTAGACACCGGTAATGTCGGCAATCTGCAGCAGCGGCAGAGTGCGGTACTGCGTGTAACCGAGCAGCGCCCAGGGGAAGCCGGTGAGAAGATACGCCCTGAGGTACTCAAGAGCCACCCAGACAGCCGGGAAGGTGATCAGCAACGGCACGGAAAAGTTTTCGGCAAACCGGGACAGCGCCGCTGTTGCGGCGACGAAGAGAGCAAGATACGCCGCCATGAGAAGTGTCAGGCAGATGCTGACCGGCAAAGGAAGTTTGCCGTAAGTGGTCATGACGATGGTAAGCCAGTAAAAAATGCCGGCATACGCTACAAAACCGGAGAGAAAGCCGAGCCTGAAAGAGCTTTTTGGAGTTTTGCCCCGGATTGCATAGAGCAGCGGCAAAAACGCAACCCAGGCAAGAATGGACAAACCCGGTTTGGGAAATGACAGGGCAAGCAGCAGCCCGGTAAGCGACGCGGAAACCCAGGGGCGCAGGGGGAGCAGTTTCTGCATGGCACCCCTCACTGCTTCAGTACCGGTTCCGGAATTTCTTCAAAGATCCTTTCGGCGCGCAGTTTGCCGATCCGCCGCTCTCCCGCGGTAATAACCGTAAAGAGAATGCCGCTGCAGGAAACCTTGTCACCGCTGCGGGGGATCCTCCCGAGAAGATAAAAAATCAGGCCGCCGACGGTATCGAACTTCTCCCGTTCTACCTCTACATCAAAAAACTGCTCGAACTCCTCTATGGAGAGTCTGGCATCAACCACCGTCGTTCCGTCAGACTGGAGCTGGATCAGCTCCTCCTCGATGTCATATTCGTCCTGGATATCACCGACTATCTGTTCCAGGAGATCCTCGATGGTTATCAGCCCGGAAGTGCCGCCGTATTCATCGATCACAATGGCGATATGCACTCGTCTCTTCTTGAACTCCTGCAGAAGCTCTTCAAGCTTTTTGGTTTCCGGTATGTAAAAAGGGAGGCGGGCAATCTTCTTGATATCCAGCGAAGCGGAACCCTCTCCCCAGAACTTGAGGAGATCCTTGGCATAGAGAACTCCGGTGATATTGTCCACCGTCCCCTCATACACAGGAATTCTTGAATGCCCGCAAGCGATAATGGTCGCAATCAGTTCTTCGGTGGTAGCGTCTACCGGAATACACGCCATATCGGTGCGCGGCACCATGACCTCTCGGACGACAGTCTCACCGAAAGTGAAAATTGCCCGGATCATTTCACTCTCTTCCTCGTTGATGAGACCCTCTTCTTCACTCGCCTCCATCAGCTCATGAAGCTCCTCCTCCGTAACTTTCTTGCGCCCGGAAAAAAGTTTTGCCATGCCTCTGAATATTCCTGTATTCCTGCCTGACGAGTCGTTCTCCACCGCTGCGGCTACCCCCGAAGAAATGTTATTGCTGCACAACCGGTTTCAAGACGCTCTCGACCGGCATCGTCCTGAAGTCAACACTGCTGAACGGCCTCCTACCTGAACCATCTGAAAAGCTGCGTCACCACAAGGGTAACCAGAAGTCCGGCGGCAGCGCCGAATATCACCTCGCGCAACGTGTGAATCCTCATCAGCAGCCGTGAATGGCTCACCATCACTGCCAGAGCGATAGTCAGAAGCGAGGTGAGCGCATCCTGCGTGTTCAGGGTCACCAGTGTGGCAATGGAAAAGGCGACTGCCGCATGTCCGCTGATGAAGCCGCCTTGCAGAGGGGTACCCCGGCCGGACATCGTCTTCAGCATGACTGCCGCAATAATCACGATCAGCAGCGAGACCACGGCTGCCATATCAGACGGAGTTCCTATCATGGCGAGAAGCTCCTTGTAAAGCGGGAATATATAGGATGACAGGATCAGGTATCCGGTAACCAGTGCCCCGACAACAGAGAGCAGCACGCTCCCGGCGGCGACATCCTTGGCTGTTTTGGCAAGAGGGTGATAGTCAGCGGTGATCAGATCAACCACCGCCTCAACAGCAGTGTTCATCATCTCGGCAAAAAGGACAAAGGAGATGGAGATAGCCAGCAGGATGAATTCGACCGCCGAGACCTGTAAAAAGAGCGCGAGCAGAAGAACCGCCCCGGCAACAAGGAAATGGTTCCTCATATGCTTCTGTGTTCTGGCGGCATGAAGAACGCCGTCTATCGCACAGTTCAGAGAGTCTATGAAGCGGGACGATTTCATCGGCATGGACAACTTTTCATGGTCAGACCAGCCCTGACTCCTGCAGCCGCAGATACATTTCCTGCTCCTTTGCCTCCATCCGTCTGGCCTCCTGCTCACCGGAACGTTCATGATCATAGCCGGTAAGGTGGAGTATGCCGTGCAGCAGCAGAAATACCAGTCTCTCCTCGAAGGTTATTTCGCCCTCTGCCGCTTCGCGCGCGGCGGTATCAGCCGAGATGACGATATCCCCCAGCAGCTCGGGATGGAGCGCGGCAAACTCCCCTTCCTGCATGGAGAACGAAATGACATTGGTGGGACGATCCTTCTGCAGATAGTCGCGATTAAGAATTCTCATGGTCCGGTCACCGACAATGGCCACGGAAAGTTCGCTAGAAGTACATCCCAAGTCGCTTAAGATCTTCAGAGCCGCCGCCCGCAGCCGCTTCGTCGACACCTTCAGCCGCCTTTGGCGGTTCATTATCGCAATGTTCATTATGCCTCCTCGCTCCTGAGTGCTTCTCCTTATAGGCAGGCTGCGGGTAGTCGATCCGCTGGTGATGAATGCCGGCAAGAATCTGGTTGAAGCTCCAGGCGATTTCATGCAGGTTTTTGAGAGTAAGCTCACACTCGTCAAGCTGTCCGTCAATGAAAATATTGTTGATTATCTTCTGGACAAGACCCTGGATTCTCGCCGGTGACGAATCCGTAAGGGTTCGTGAAGAGGCTTCAACGGCATCGGCAAGCAGCACCAGCCCCGCCTCGCGTGTCTGCGGTTTTGGCCCCGGATAGCGAAACTCGTGCTCATCCACCACTTGACCCGGCGGTGCCTGTTCCAGTGCCTTTTGATAAAAGTACTTGATGAGGGCAGTGCCGTGCGACTGGCGGATAATCTCGGCTATCGCCTGTCCCAGACGGTGCTGTTTTGCAAGCTCCGCCCCCTCCTTGACATGGGCGATCAGGATGAGGGCGCTCATGCTTGGCGCAAGCTTGTCATGCCTGTTTTCACCGCCGGACTGGTTTTCGATGAAATACTGCGCCTTGCTGATCTTGCCGATGTCATGATAGTAGGCCGCAACCCTGGCAAGGAGCGGATTGGCATTGATCGCTTCTGCCGCCGCCTCTACA
>JAGFXN010000097.1 GCA_017861215.1 Deltaproteobacteria bacterium
TCGCCGCCGGGAATTTTATCAACAAACGCCCCACCACTCAAACGAGTGGTGGGGCGTTTCGCGTTCCCCACCCGGTATTTTTTACTTTCTGGCTGTAAAGGTCCTGAGTATAGCGGTCATCTCCCTCAAAACATCCCCAGATGTTCCAGTGCCTGGTCTACCATTTGTTCCGGTGAAAGGGTCGCATCAAGATGTATGACAACGCCTTCACTACTATCAGGTTCTTCAATCATTGAAGACTGCTGCACATAGACCTCCCAGGTGCCATCAGAGTACGAATAAGTCTCCTGCGCTCTGGTTTCGAACCGTTTCCGTACGGTTTCCGGTGGACAGTCCAGTCTGAGTATGACCAAAGCACAGCCGGCGGTTCTCGTCAGCGTGGCAAAAGCATCACGATTGCTGCGGCGAATAAAAGTACCGTCCAGCACCACGCTGTAGCCTTTCGATAGTTTCTCCCGAGCAAGATTCTCTAGCCGCTGATAAGTCTGACTGTTCCACTCCGGTGTGTAGATATCCCCACCACGCTCACCAGGAGCAATACCAGCCATCCGTTTCCGCACAATATCCGTTGAGAAATGTTCTAAGCCCAATTGGAACGCAAATTCAGCTGCCATGGAGCTTTTCCCGCACCCAGAGGGTGCGCAGGTCATTATCAAAGAGAAGGGAAACGTCTCCCGCAGGGCATATCCCCTGGAAAGTCTGAAAAATTTCCTTGCCCTTTTGGTAGCGGCAAACTTCTCAATTTCCGGGATTCCTCCATCTTCCAGCCGGAAGCTTTCTACCTTGCCGCGGATAAAAGCCCGGTTCGCGAGATACAGGGGCAGTACTTCCTGAATACCCCGGTCGCCGCTTGCAGCTATATACTCAGTCACAAAAAGGTCTGCCAGATCACGTCTGCCGTGATTTTCAAGATCCATGACCATAAATGCTACGTCGGCAGCGGTATCGGTGAAGCGGAATTTTTCATTGAACTCAATACAGTCAAAAATATGTACCGTGTCATCCAGGCAGATATTCTCACTGTGCAGGTCTCCGTCACATTCCCGGATGAAGCCGTCGGCAACCCTGCTGCGAAACAGCTTTTCATCTTTCTGAAGGCGCTTTATGGCCCATGAACCAATCATTTCCAGGGTTTGCGATGATATGGTTCTCCCGAGATACGGTCTTGCCTGCTGCAGGTTTTCATCCCAGTTGGCCCGAATCATTTCGACAGAACCAAAGAGATCAGTCCGGGGGCCACGCGCCGCAGCATCATGGAAACGTGCGACCAGATGTGCAATGTCAATAATGTCTGCAGGAGAGACCTTGTCCTCGTCGAGGAGCTTTGCCATCATCCGCTGCTCCGGCAGTCGGACCATTTTTACCGCATAATCAATTAATTGCCCGCGACCATTGATGGATAGTCTCCTGTTATCGCCTTCTCTCAATTCCGCAATTCCCAGATAAATATCAGGTGAAAGACGGCGATTGAGACGCAGTTCTTCGTTGCAGTAGAAGCGGCGTTTCTCAAGGGTGGTAAAGTCAAGGAACCCGAAATCAACCGGTTTTTTGAATTTATAAACATGGGTATCGGTAAGAAAAAGCCAGGAAATATGGGTATGCAGAAGAGTGACTGATGAGGTCGCATCAGGGTATGTTGATGGGCAGAGAAGCGCATCTATCTGGTACTGTTCCATGTAACACCTCGCCATCTGTCGGAGACATCGATGAA
Organism: Deltaproteobacteria bacterium; assembly: GCA_017861215.1. GTDB lineage: Bacteria > Desulfobacterota > Desulfuromonadia > Geobacterales > DSM-12255 > VEOV01. Next base: position 1,712 of record JAGFXN010000097.1, read on the forward strand.
TTGACGTAGTGGGTAAGATAAATATCCGGTCTGACTTAACGAATTCCGACCGGAAGATTGACCATCTGCACAAGTCTCTCGATGTAACGTGAATTAGTCTGGCGGCTTGCAAGAAGCTGTTTGGGGGGCGGGGGCCTGAGGATCACCCCCAGTATTGCGGCCATTACCCGGTGGCTAGTCAATGCCTGGTTGTCGAATATCAGGTTCTGCAGGCAGCCGCGTTCAATTGCCATCATTACAAGCCGGTGGGCCGTGTTTACGGGGGTGAGCACCCTTTCCCCGCGAGGATTCGAGCTCAATAGCGCCGGACCGGCACGCCCTGACACATAGCCCGCACCCGAGGTAACGCTCCATGTCTAACTCCGCCTTTCTGCGGTTCTCCCTTGGACCCTCCTTAGCCGCGTGCGTGACAGCTTCCAGTGGGCATGAGGCAGCGCATCTGCCGCAACCGAGGCACTTTTCATTCATGCATTTTGAGAGTGGTGTGACATGATGGGTGCCTGCACTGCCTTCATCTGTCCGGAGCATGAATTTCCATCTGTTAATGCAGTATATCACCGGAGCAACAATGTACAAATTGCAAGGAAATGAAGGTTGTCTATCATATATATTCGAGCCATTTGGCCGGAAAGTGCCGTTTATTGTTTCGGCAGTGGTCTGCTCCGTTGCCAATCTCTTTTCAGGTGGTCGTTTTGAGGCCGTCGGGCAGAGGTGGACTGTGCCATTGCTGTCGATAGAAAGTATGGTATAGCAGCAGTTGAAAAATAGGGTTTTGGTTTTCTGCCGGAAATCAGCAAAATATGATATAACCATGTACAATGGGGTGTCGGGTATGGGCAATACGGTCAGATTCGGGGTTTCATTAGACGAGAAACTGCTGCAGAGCTTCGATCAGTTGATTGAACTGAAGAGTTATATGAACCGTTCCGAGGCTATCCGCGATCTGATCAGAGCGTCGCTGGTAGAGGAGCGACTCGGCTCCGAAGATCAGGAAGCGGTCGGCACGGTGACACTGGTGTACAATCACCATGTGCGGGATCTCTCGGAAAAGCTGACCGAGCAGCAGCACTGCCACCATGACCAGATCGTTTCTGCGCTCCATGTGCATCTTGATGCCCATAACTGTCTTGAAGTCCTGATAATCCGCGGCACGGTGAAGGATATCAAGCATATCGCCAATGAGTTGATTGGCGTCAAAGGGGTGAAGCATGGCAAACTTGTCATGACAACCACCGGCGAAGAGCTGCACTGATGATCAGAAGGACCTCCTGAGCTTGAGAGAGGCTGTTCTGTCAAAACAGGGAGTGATGTATACTAACGGTCGGACAATATCCCTTTGGAGTTCTTGCGAATGAATAAAATACGCTGCTTGCTTTTCCTGCACCTGCTAATTCCGTCAGTTCTCTGCGCTGCCGATATGGAGATAACTCCTTTCAAGACCTTTAACCAGCAGCCGACGGTGCAGGTGTACGGCATGCCGCTCGATTCTTCGGCTGTCATCACTCCGTCAGGACGGTTGAACGTCGCATTAGTAGAGGATGTTGCCAGCTCTTACCGGAATAAGAGTAGAGCGGACGAGGAGCTGGTTTTTGACGGCGAGTCGTACCGGACCACTTTGGCAATCAAGTACGGGATTGGTGACAGGTTCGAGGTGGGACTGAATATCCCCTATGTCCTTTATAGCGGCGGCTTTCTCGACAGCTTCATTATCGACTGGCACGACACGTTTGCTTTGCCGCAAGGCGGTCGCGACAGAGCACCGAAAGGGGAAGTCATCTACAGCTATAGCAGAAACGGTGTTGAAAAACTCAAAATGGACAATTCCGGCTCCGGGGTCGGCGATATAAGTCTCACCGCCGGGATGAAACTTTATGCTTCTACCGATGCCTCCTCCAGAAAAAGTATCGCCCTCAGAGGTGATCTGAAGCTGCCGACCGGTAAGAGTTCTGCTCTGCGGGGGAGCGGCAGCACAGATCTGGCAGTTTCGCTCTGCGGCAGCATCAATAACTCTACCGAATGGGGCACTTTCGGCCTGTTTGGTTCAGCCGGTGCGCTGGCAATGACTGACAGCCAGGTGCTTGCCGACCAGCATAATAATTTTGCCGGTTTCGGAACTGTCGGTGCTGGCTGGGGACCCACCTCCTGGATCTCGTTCAAGGTGCAGCTTCATGCTGCCACCCCCTTTTATGCACACAGTTCGCTGAAGGAACTCAGCGACCCTTCGCTGTTGCTGGTAACCGGCGGGGCGCTCCTCTTTCCTGGCGATTATCAGCTTGATATCGGCGTCGCCGAAGATGTTGCCGTCGGCACTGCCCCCGATGTTACCTTCCACTTCGGCTTGAGCAAACTGTTTTAAGTATTTTCATATTATGAGCCATCTTCCCGCAAATATGCAGGAGTCGCTGCAGCGCGGCTGGCACGAGCTCGATGTCGTTTTTGTCACCGGTGACGCCTATATCGATCATCCTGCTTTTGGTGTTCCGCTCTTGGCGCGCTGGCTGGAACACCACGGTTTCAGGGTCGGGATCATTGCTCAGCCCGACTGGCAAAATATTGACTCCTTCCGAACCCTTGGTCGTCCAAAGCTCTTTTTTGCGGTGACTGCCGGCGCGATGGACTCCATGGTCGCCCATTATACTCCCGCCGGCAAACTTCGCCATGATGATGCCTACACCCCTGGAAACCGTCATGGTGCCCGCCCGAACAGAGCCACAATCGTCTACACCTCCTGCTGCAAGGCTGCCTACCGGGATGTCCCGGTCGTTATCGGCGGCATTGAAGCGAGCCTGCGCCGTTTTTCCCACTATGATTACTGGGGGGACAAGGTCAGGAGGTCGATCCTTTTTGACAGCAAGGCGGAGTTGCTGGTCTACGGCATGGGGGAGCGGTCGCTCCTTGCCATTGCGCAGCGACTCAAAAACGGAGAGGATTACAAGTCCGTCACCGATGTTTGCGGAACGGCTGTTGCAGCCCGTCCGGGACAGATTGACTCTCTATATGTTGAAATACCGTCATATCAGGAGGTGGTTGCCGACAGGAAAAAGTACGCCGAAGCTTTCCGATTGGTCGCTCATGAGCAGAATCCCTACTGCGGCAGAGCCATACTGCAGGGCCATGGTGACCGGGCGTTGCTGTGCAACCCCCCGGCAATGCCGCTGACATCAGAGGAACTTGACCTGCTCTATTCGCTTGAGTTCACCCGTCTGCCTCACCCCTCATATCAGGAACCGATTGCAGCCTGGGAGCAGATAAAAAGCTCGATCACCACCCATCGCGGCTGTAGTGGCGGGTGCTCGTTCTGTGCAATTACTCACCATCAGGGTAAATTCATTCAGTCCCGTTCGGAGCGCTCGGTATTACACGAGATTGAGAGAGTCGCTGCGCAGAAATGGTGTCGCGGCAGCATCAGCGATATCGGCGGACCCACCGCCAACATGTTCGGCATGAAGTGCACCGCTCCTGACAGGGGGGAAAGCTGCCGCCGCGACAGCTGCCTGTATCCATCAATATGCCGCAATCTTTATCTGGCTGACAAGGAGTCGCTGAATCTTCTCAGGAAAGCGCGGAATCTGCCCGCTGTCCGCCATACGGCAGTTGCTTCCGGAGTCCGTTTTGACCTGCTGCTGCGGCAACCGGGTTATTTTGCAGAACTGGTCGCCAATCATGTCGGCGGACTGCTGAAGGTCGCTCCCGAGCATCTCTGCGAGAACGTTGTCCGGATAATGCACAAGCCGGGGGAGAGGGTCTTTGCGGTTTTTCTGGAGATGTTCCGGCGCATGAGCCGCGAGGCGGGGAAACGGCAGGGGGTGGTGCCGTACCTGATTTCCGGTCATCCCGGGTGCACCATTAACGATATGGTTGATCTCGCGCTGAAGCTGAAAGAGTTCGGGCTGAGGGTAGAGCAGGTACAGGACTTCACGCCGACACCGGGTACGCTCTCTACCTGTATCTATTATAGCGGTATCGACCCGTTCAGCGGCGAGTCCGTACATGTGCCGCGCGGGGCAAAGGAGAAGCGGCTGCAGAAGGCGCTGCTGCTGGCCCATCTGCCGGAGTCACGCAACGATGTGCTGGAGGCTTTGCGGGTCTGCAACCGGGAAGCGGATGGCGGCGTCGTATTCGGCAACGGGGCGGAACAGGGAGAAAGTCGCAATGGCAAGCAAACAGGTCGCGGCAAAAGTGCCCATTCTGTGAGATCAAGGAGATGACGGTATCCCCTGAAGCAGTTGCCCGAAAAGGTCATGTAGTAATAATGGAACGCCTGTCCAGCCGATCCTGCTGGATCTTCGATCTGGACGGCACCCTGACCCTGCCGGTGCATGATTTTATCTTCATCCGCCGGGAGTTGGAGATTCCGGCCGGTGCGGACATTCTGGGACATCTGGATGCTCTGCCGCCGCAAGAGGCTATGCATCGTCGCCGCCGGCTGGACGACATAGAGCGTGAACTGGCCGGACGAGCCGAGGCGGCACCTGGCGTTACGGAACTGCTTGAGCTGTTGCAATCCATCGGCGTGCGCATGGGCATCCTGACCCGCAACAGCTGCGAGATCGCCCTGCTGACACTGGAGGCTATCGGCGCTCACCGCTATTTTGATGCCACCCTTGTCCTCGGGCGGGATGAAGCACCGCCAAAACCTGATCCGGCCGGGATTCAACACCTGCTTGACCGTTGTGATGCCAGTGCTGAGTGCTCGGTGATGGTAGGGGATTACCTCTTCGACCTTCAGGCCGGGCGAG
>JAGFXN010000098.1 GCA_017861215.1 Deltaproteobacteria bacterium
ACCCCCTGCCGCTATCTTGATGTAATCACCCGCCAGTGCCGGGTTTATGACAACCGCTTTGCCATCAATCCCGAGTGTGTCAAACTGACGGCAGCACTGGTGCCGACCCTGCGCTGGCTGCCGCGTGACTGCGGCTATGTTGCGCCCCGGCAACCGGATGTGCCGCACCCGCCGCGCCGGCAGCGCAGCCGCAGGAAAAAAGGAGGCTTCAGGCGCTGAAAACGCATTGGCTGCTATTGCCTGCAGTCAGCAAGTTCCTGCTCACTGCCGGACCGATAAAGTAGATATTTTTTGCGAAGACGGCAAGTGCAGTCAGTCTGGAGCGGCATGTCATTGCGGCCCTGGTTGACTTGTTGCCAGATGTCACTATTATTGACGTCGCTGCCCTGGGCTTAAACGTTTTCGGTAAGGTCAAAAAACAGAACAGTCGCTATGGACCAGCCGAAACCGTCAGCATGAATGAGGAATGGTTGAAATTACAGGCTGAACAGCTAACGACGGAAGTAATCACATAGACCGCCCTTGAGGTGCAGGAATGAAGCAGAATGCAGCTGTTGCGAAAACACCGAACAAAGATGCCCGCATCATTAACTTTGTCTTGCTCGTATCGCTGCTGGCGGTACTGGTCCTGCCGCTTTATATCCTTTTTATTCTAACTCCCGCCTTTACCGACTTCATAACAGTCGATACAGAAAAGCGGCTGATCAATGTGGCGGCACGGATGGCCGATTCACTGCTGGAGAAGGAAAACACGATTACGGCCAATGCCATCACACCTCACTTTATCAACGAACTGGAGGAAATTCGCCGGGTCATAACCCTGCCCAAGGTCAAAGTATTCACTGTGGATAGCACCATCATCTTCTCTACCGACCCGGCAGATATCGGCAAGAAAAGCCGGCAGAGTTTCTTTGCGGATATCGTTGCCACCGGACGCGCTCACTCCTATGTCGCCACGAAAGACAAGCCGGGCGAGACCGGCGCAGAAGGCAAACAAAAGATTATCGAAACCTATGTGCCTATTATGCGCGGCACCAAGACAGTCGGCGTACTGGAAATATATTACGATATTACGGCAACGCATCTTGCCCTTGAGAAGCTGAGGCACCGGGCCTATTTCGTGCTGCTCTGTATTGTACTGGTCCTGATGGGAGCAGTGCTGCTGAGTGTGTCCAAAAGCAGGTCCAACCTGCGGGAGCGGTACCTGGCAGAGCTGGAAATCCTCCGGCAGAAGGAGTTGCTGGAACAGCAGAATGCAGAGTTGGCGCGACTGCATGAGCAGGCTTTGTCCCTCTCCCTGAAAGATCACCTGACCGGTCTGGGAAACCGGCGTCTGCTGCAAATCCATTTTGAGCGTGAATTATCCCTGGTGCGCCGTCACGGCAAAGAACTCGCCGTGGTTATGCTGGATGTGGACCATTTTAAAGAATTCAACGACATCCATGGCCATCAAACAGGAGATGAGGTTCTCAGAGATGTCGCCCGGGTTATCACAAAAAATCTGCGGGAAACCGACTTTGCCTTCCGCTACGGTGGAGAGGAGTTTCTGCTGCTGCTCCCGGAAACAGACCTTGCAAAGGCCCTAAAGGTTGCCGAAAAACTGCGCAGCGCCGTTGCCGAGGAGACAGCTATCAAAATCAGCCTTGGCGTCACAGCCTACCGCAGCGCTGCCACTACCGCCGACTTGATCAGAGAAGCTGACGCAGCCATGTATCAGGCCAAACAGCAGGGCCGGAACCAGGTAGTTGGCTGGTTTGCGGAATAATTGTAAAAATTGGCAGGAGATTCGTCACTGGCTGCGTCACAAGCAGATTTATCAAAGATTGAACAGGCAGACGCTCAACTGCACTGTCCGCTGCGACAAAAGGGTTACGTCTTACGCCGTAACCCTTTTTACGTAGAACATGGCTGCATTCTGGCAAACTGCAGAACACGCCCGTTCAGATCTGCGCCGCCTCGACTGCTTCTTGCTCCTTCTGGTACCGGCTATGTTCACGGCGACACCTGGTCGAACATTGATTTCTACGAAATCAGCAGCAACACCGGCTATGCAGTGGCGGGATATCGCTTCTGAGATTGTCTGGCCTGCCCGTTCGCAGTTGATGTGCCAGGCTGACCTTGCCTTTTGCTTCAAGCATCATCCCGTTCCCACCGGCCGGGTCAGGATGATGCTGACATCCGTGCCGGACGAGCGTTCCTGGCAGGACATACTTGCCATGGCACAATGTGCGTTTGCAACGCGTCACACCGGCAGAGCCGGTGGTTTAATGAAAACATCAATAAAACAGTCCATCACCAGATGCCGGTTCAAGCAATGGCAACAGCTACGCCGATCTGACATTGCCTGCCTTGTACCATCATGACTGCTCGAATCTTGCTGTATATATACGTGATTTGCCGTAATCCATCTGGTTATTCGGAGTAGTTTGCCATGCCGGAATTTAAATTTATTGCTGCGGTAGTACTGCTTGCTCCTATTTTGCAGTCAGTTGCGCTTCCATGTTCCCTTATCTGCGCCGCCTGGCGTCTTGGTATATAAACTGCAAATTAAACCGGTTTAAATAATTTCCCTGACGCCGGGCAGTTTGACTATGTCCGCAGCTCCGGCAGAGGAACAGTTGCCATGAACAGGTTTGTTCCAATTGATACGCGTTGGCAGCGGCGGGTACTTCTCGCGGCTCTGGTTGTGCTTGGGATTGCCCTGCAGCCGGTTACTGCGGCAGCTGCTGATGGTGTTACCCGGACAACAGACCTGACGCAGGTCCCCCTCGAAGAGCTGCTGGAGATCAAGGTGGAAAATGTCTACAGTGCCTCCCGTTTCGAGCAGAGCGTGACCGAAGCGCCGGCATCGGTGTCGATCATCACTGCCGACGACATCAGAAAGTCGGGCTACCGCACCCTTGCCGACATCCTGAACAGTGTTCGGGGCTTTTATGTCTCCAACGACCGCAACTACAGCTACCTGGGAGTGCGGGGCTTCAGCCGCCCCGGCGACTACAACACCCGGGTGCTGCTGATGATCGACGGCCATCGGCTGAACGACAACATCTACGACCAGGCCCAGATCGGCACCGAGTTCCCCCTTGACGTGGACCTGATCGAGCGGGTCGAGATCGTCCGGGGACCCGGTTCGTCACTCTATGGCACCAGCGCCTTCTTTGCCGTCATCAACGTGGTGACCCGGCCCGGCTGGCACAAGCCGACGGGCGAGACAGCCGTCGCCTTCGGCAGCGACGATGCCCACCAGGCACGGCTTACCCTTGGCGGCGATCTGCCGGCCGGGGCGACGGCCCTCGTCTCCGGGACCTTTTTCGACACCAGGGGTGAACGGAGCATCTTCTTCAAGGAGTACGACGACCCGGCCACCAATCACGGCACTGCCCACAATGTGGATGATGACCGGAGTTACTCCCTTTATTCCCGCTTCAGCTGGCGCGACTTCACCCTCCAGGCGCTGTTCGCCAAACGGGAAAAGACGGTGCCGACCGGCGCCTACGGCACCGTGTTTAACGATTCCGGCAACCGCACCTATGATGAGCGGGGCTATCTGGATCTGAAGTACCAGCGCAAATTCGATCCCACCCTGGAAATTCTCGGCCGCCTGACCTACGATAGCTACAACTATGATGGCAGATATGTGTATGACTATTCACCCGGAGGCCCGTCACGGGTCGTCAACAAGGACAAGGTGTCCGGCAGATGGTGGGGGGGGGAACTGCAGCTGACCAAGACCCTGTTGGCCAGTCATATCCTGACCATGGGAGGCGAGTGGCGTGACAATCTGCGCCAGGATCAGCGTAACTTCGACGAGCAGCCGCCGGCCACCTATCTTGATGATAACCGGCGTTCCTACGCGCTGGGATTATTCCTGCAGGACAGCTGGAAGATCCTCGCCAGCCTGAACCTTACCCTGGGGGTCCGCTACGACTACAATCAGACCGCCGGCAGCGCCACCAGCCCGCGAGCGGCACTCGTCTATTCCCCGTGGGAAAAAACTGCATTCAAACTGTTGTTCGGCGCAGCGTTCCGGGCACCCAACGCCAATGAACTCTACTATGACGACAACGGCATCTCCACCAGGGCAAACAGAGACCTCAAGCCGGAGAAAATCCGGACCTACGAAGGGGTGTACGAACAGTACCTGGGGGAGCAGGTGCGCACCTCGCTCACCGGCTTTTACTACCGGACCGAGGACCTGATCAGCCAGGTGACCGACCCCGGCAGCGGCCTTGCCACTTTCCAGAATATCGATAAGACCGAGGCGTACGGCGGGGGAGCGGAGATCGAAGGCCGCTGGGCAAACGAGCTTGCCGGCCGGCTCAGTTACTCGTACCAGGTGACCAGGGATCTGGAAAACAGCGAACGCCTCACCAACTCGCCGCGGCAACTGCTCAAGGGGAACCTGACGCTGCCGCTGGTGAGCAAATACCTGTTCAGTACCGTCGAGGTCCTCTGTACCAGTGGCCGCCGTACCCTGGCGCAGAGAGAAGCCGGCGGATTCGTCACCACCAACCTGACCCTGTTCAGCAAGAATCTGCTGCCCGGTCTGGAGTTCTCCTGCAGCGTCTACAACCTGTTCGATCGGAGCTATGGCGATCCTGGCGGCACCGAGCATCTTCAGGACAGCATCAACCAGGAAGGGCGGACTTTCCGGGCAAAGCTCAGCTACCGCTTCTGACCAGACGAGTCGATACTATCATGCGACAGCGTACATTTTGGAGATATCTGGTCATTCTCAGCCTGCTCGGCAGCATGCCGTCACTGGCAGCTGCTGCCCAGGAAAGAGTTGCCGGCGAGTACCAGGTCAAGGCTGCCATGCTCTACAACGTGGCAAAGTTCGTCGACTGGCCGGATGAAAAGGCCGGCAGCGACCAGACGCCGTTCAAGATCTGCATCATCGGCAGGAACCCCTTCGGCACCGCACTTGACCCTTTGTTGGGGAATTCGATCAGGGGGCGAAAACTGGTGATATCCCAGATATCCCGACCTGAGGAGGTCGGCGCCTGTCAGCTGCTGTTCGTCAGCTACAGCGAGCGCCGCAATCTGGCAGCAATTCTCGATACGGCGGGGCGGCGCAGAGTATTGACGGTGAGCGACATTGACCGCTTCGCTGCCAGCGGAGGGATGATCGGGTTTGTCGAGAGCGAGGGCAGGATCCGCATGGAGGTCAATCTGGAAGCAGTACGCAATGCCGACCTGCGGATTAGTTCGCAACTGCTCAAGCTAACTCGCATTGTCAAGGGACGAGAATAATGTCGAAGCCCCTGCCCGGCAGACCGTTACTGGATGGCAAGCCGCTAGTCAGGTCTATGGCTGCGGCAGAAACAAAAGGAGGCGAATGGCAGAGCTGGTGTTCGCTCGCCATAGTACGGCAGATACCCGCAAAAAAAAAGGGTTACGGTTTTCAACGTGACCCTTTTTTCATTTAGTAGTGACCACCAGCCAACAGATAGACTGACGATAGTGCCACCGGCGACCGGCTTTGCCTTCCCATGCTCCTCTCCGGAGTTAGTTTTCCCTATCCCGGGGTCACGTCTGCTCACGACATCAAATTCAGAACAGGACAATTGCTCTCCCGTTGACACTGCCTGCTTCCGGGCTATACTTTTCAAGTATGCAATGAACCTTCCACAAGGAGTATTCATCATGGCAACCAACATCCAGATAGTTTTTTACAGCATGTACGGCCATATTTACACCATGGCGGAGGCAGTGGCTGAAGGCGTCAGCAGCGTTGATGGCTGCACTGCCGTGCTGCTGCAGGTGCCGGAGTTGATGCCGGATGCGGTCCTGGAACAGTATGGTGCCAAGGCAGCCCGGGCTGTCTTTGCCCATATACCTACGGCGACAGTCGACCGGCTGGCAGAAGCGGACGCCATCATCTTCGGCACGCCGACCCGCTTCGGCAACATGGCCGCCCAGATGCGCAATTTCCTTGACCAGACCGGCAAACTCTGGATGCAGGGTGCCCTGGTGGGGAAGATCGGCAGCGTTTTCGCCAGCACCGGCACCCAGCATGGCGGCCAGGAAACAACCATTACCAGCTTCCACAGTACCCTGCTGCATCACGGCATGATCATAGTCGGCGTACCCTATGCCGAACAGCGCCTGACGGTGATGACAGAGATAACCGGCGGCACCCCCTATGGAGCCACCACCCTGGCAGGAGCGGACGGCTCCCGCCGCCCGTCCGAGAATGAACTGGCCATTGCCCGCTATCAGGGGGCGCACGTTGCCAAAATAGCCGCCAGACTGAAAGGCTGACATTCAGACAGGCAAAGGAGAAGATACCATGGGTTCAAAAGGACGCGAAATTATCGGCATGGATGTGAATGAACTGCTCGGGCTGCTGCGCTAGGCCTTCTGCGATGAATGGCTGGCCTACTACCAGTACTGGCTTGGCGCCAAACTGGTCAAAGGGCCGATGAAGGATGCCGTCGGCGCCG
>JAGFXN010000099.1 GCA_017861215.1 Deltaproteobacteria bacterium
CTGGTAGGTAATGCCTCGCTGCAGAAGTCTATAGCCGCCAAAGGGGACCGAATACCGCGTAGAGAAGTCTATCAGGACCGGTCGCCGCGGGTATTGTTCCGCAACGGCAACCAGCAGCACATTCTCGGGCGACTGTGACTCCAGTGGGATTCTACGGAGATAACTGTTTTTGAACAGCTGTGGAAATTCATCAAGATACCAATCGAAGACGAGGTGTGGCGTATGCACCAGGTCCAGATCCTCCCTCATCTTTTCTACCCCTTGAATATACCAGAGGGGGAAAGCACCGCTATCGCCCCAGGTATAGAGAACAGCCTCCCGGGGAGCAGAACGCAGCACATTGGACGCGTAATCATAGGCGACATAATTAAGATGCTGATCGTTCTTTACGTAATTGAGGGCGCATACCGAACCGGGGAGAGCAAAGATGATCATTATCAGCACTGCTTTAACCGGCAGCTGAGATAACTTTCTGGAAACAGCGAAGTTCAGCAGCTTTGAAGAACTGAAAAAGATGCCGATGCCGACAAAAACGGCAGAAAAAAGGTACAGGGGGGTAAAAAACTCTTCCGTGAGAAATATTGTTTCCAGGGGCGTATTGAAATAACCGGCTATTACCAGCAAAAAGCAAAAAAGTGCCAGGAAGTAGGCAATTACTTCCGCCTTCTGCCTCTGAAAAATAGCCATCATGCCGATGATCATCAGTAAGAAACCTGTCAGGGTAAACTCATAGGGGACACTGAACGCATTCAGCTGCTGCCAGAAAAGGGAAAGGTCACGTTCTACCCGTTCAGTGGGATACCCTTTCCGGAGAAAATGCCAGAGGAACTGGTCTTGGGTCTGCGGATTGCCCCAGTTCAAGAGTGGCAGCCTGGAAGCCCGTATGGGAAGATGCAGATTTATCGCAAAACCAAGTACACCGAAAATCAAGGCAACGATGAAATCACGGATGCGGAAGACAATTCTCCAGTTCATGGAGAGAATCAGGAAAGCATAGGCAGGAATCATCAGAATTATTGTCTGATGGGCGCCCGTCCCCAGCCCGGAGAGAAAAGCAGCCGCATAAATATAGGAAGGACGCTCTGCCCCGGCTCTGTAGGAAGCCCGCCACCTCAGGATAAGGTATAAAACAATTGCCACCAGGAAAGCTACCAGCGGGTAGGGCTTATCATGATTGGACTGCAGCCACAGCCGCGGTGAACAGGCAAGGGTGAGAGCAGCGGCAAGCGCGGCAATGCGACTCAACAGAGGATCGACAGCGGCTTCTCCTGTTTCCCCATCGCTATGCAGCATCCAGAAGCTCAGCAGATATGCACCGTAACAGGCCAGCGCACCGGAAATGGCAGTGGCAAAATTAACTCTGAAGGCAACACTGCCAAAAGGGAGCCAGGTAAATGGTTTCGCATAGTTGATAAACAGCGGGTAGCCTGGGGAATGGGACGATCCGAGACAGGATATTGCTGTTATGAACTCGCCGCTGTCAAAAAAAGTGACTGAAGGCGCCAGAGTAAGCAGATATATGCAGAGCGGCAGAAGAAATGACAGAATACTGAAAACATCAAGGCGGCGAAGGACACTGTGAAGCACTGATTACTCCTTGTCGCCGCTGGCAGACGTCAGAGCGGCAAACGATATTTTCTCTCTCCAGAGAAAGAAGAATCCAAAGAGAATAACCGGGAAAAAACCGACCGCATGCACAACCAGGGCAACACTCAGCGCCTGCTCTTTCGGTATTGCAAATGCCATGAGCCCGTACATGCAGGCGGCATGGTAGGTGCCGACATAGCCGGGCGACGCAGGGACCATGACAGCAAAGACCAGAAACACCAGGATGAACAGCGCTGCCGTAAAGGGAAGCTGAATATGAAACGCCTTGAGGACAAGGTCGATCGGCCAGGCGGCAGTAGCCCAGATCAACAGGGATGATGCCAGCAGAGCTGTCAATTCTCCGGGTTTTGCCGGCAGCCGTATCCCTGAGATGAACGAACCGAGTATAGGGATGATTGTATCGCTCACGATTTTCGGAAAAGGACGGAGCAATAGAGACAGCAGATGTATGGTCCGGGCTGTTGCCCGTTTCAAAACCACCAGAAAAGCGATTACCGCTACATACAGGGCAAGAGTGACGTAACCGCCGGTTACCAGCCCCTGCTGAACTTTTTCCATTCCAGGCGGCAGCTGGACAGTAAAAAAAGTGACCACAAGGATAAGAAGCACCGAGAAACCGTCAAAAAGCCTGTCGACCACCAGAGTGGCAAAGACTGCGCTGACCTCGAGCTGCTCCTTTTCCGCAAGCACAATCGCCCGGAGAAACTCTCCCAGCCTTGCCGGCAGCAGATTGTTGCCCATGTAACATATTATGGTGGCGGCCAGGAGGTTGCGCGGCCGGGCTCTTTTCAGTGGCAGTACAAGAAAATGCCAGCGGACGGCTCTACAGGAATAACTGCATAAAGTTATCAGGACAGCGGCGGCAAGATACCGGTAATCAAGGATTTTGAAGGCGGCTGCCAGCTGCTCGAAATCAATTTTCCGGAAGAGCAGTACCAGAAAAAAAAGACTGATGCCGATCCCCAGCAGAAACTTGAGATCGACTCTCCCTGCAGACGTCATATCCCCTCCAGATACTCGTGGTAGACGACCAGCTGGGTTGCTGCAAGGATTTCGCGACATCTGGCAACATCGCGGGCAATTGCCGCTGCAAGCTGCGGCGGCGAAGCAAAGCGCTCTTCGCCCCGCAGACGCTCAAAGAAATAGACCCTGATATCCTGCCCGTACAGCTCTCCGGCAAAATCAAAAATGAACACTTCGATTGATCTGCTGCCGGAGGCAAAGGTAGGATTTACGCCGATATTACAGGCGGCGTCATACAGGCAGTCAGCGACCTTGACTTTTACAGCATAAACGCCGTCAGCCGGAATCAGTTCCTTGTCGGTTTCAATGTTTGCCGTTGGAAAGCCGAGCGATGTACCCCGATTGTGACCATGTACAACTCTGCCTGCCAGCGAAAAATTTCTCCCGAGAAAACCGATCACTGCGGCAACAGCACCGTCGGTTATCATTTTGCGGATCAGGGAGCTGCTGTAGATTACCGAACCGCCCGCAATCGGCTGCAGCTCTTCAACCACAAAAGAGAACTGTCTCCCCAGACGTTTCAGTAAAGAGACATCCCCTTCCCTGTTCCTGCCAAAAGCGTAATCATAGCCGATGATCAAATGTTTCAGACCGATAGTCTGAACCAGAATCCGTTCGACAAAATCGGCAGCGGATATTGCGGCAAAAGCGGCATCAAACGGGATGATAATGAGATAATCAATCCCGGAAGCCTCGATCAGGGTAATTTTCTCTTCCAGGGTGTTGATCAGGGTAACCGATTTCCCGGCAGGGATCAGTTTCAGCGGGTGAGGATCGAAGGTAATCACCACGGAAACGCCGCCGATCTCAGTTGCCACCTTTTTCAGCTTGCGGAAGATCTCACGGTGACCGAGATGAACGCCGTCAAAATTGCCGATGGTGACCACCGGATTGCTCAGCGGTGCGGTTATCCGGTCAAGGGAACGATAAACTAGCATGCAACCTCGTTTGACGGAGCAACCGCAGCAGGCTTCTTCTTGCCGAACAGAAAAGCAACCCAGACGCTGACTTCATACATCAGGTAGAGCGGCACCATGATTACGAACATGGTGATAAGATCGGCATGAAACGCAGCGACGATGGCGCTTGCCAGCAGGGCGTATTTCCTGTTCCTGGCCAGCAAACCGTAGGACACCAGTCCCATGCGCGAGAGCAGCAGCGCAAGGACAGGAAGTTCGAAGATCAGGCCGAAGATCAGGATCAGGCGCAGGCAGAAGTTGACGTAGGCAGAGAGATTGAACCAGCTCTGCAACCCCTCCAACTCATAGGAAAGGGAAAAGTTAATGATTACCGGCCAGATGATGATCAGAAAAAAGAGCGCCCCGACACAGAAAGTAACAGTGCTGGCAGTCACAAACGGCACCACCAGCCTCTTCTCCTTGAAAGTAAGGCCGGGAGCGATAAACAGCCACAGCTGATAAAAGACAATCGGCAGGACAATAATGAATCCGGCTATGCCCGATATTTTACACTGGACAAAAAACGGCTCGAGCGGCGCACTGTAATTGAGTCGGCGCTCCTTGACAGAGGTCGTCATCTCCTTTTCCAGATGATAATGGTCATAGAGTGCCGGAAATCTTTTTTTAACCTCGCTGTATACCGATTTTTTTATTTCGGTGAGATAGGTCTTGCCGGTGATCGGTTTTTCGATAAAGGTCAGAATGTCGTTGGCAAAGTTCCAGGCGACGCCCATGCCGATAACAACGGCGACGATCACGATAATCAGCCGCTTGCGCAGTTCAACAAGATGCTCTATGAAAGGAAGAACCTTTTCCTTCGTCATTTGCCACCTCTGCCAGAATTGAAAACAGTTATTAATAGCACAGCCAAAACCAGCGGCGCAACTGCTTTGAGGCAATGGCATGCCGGGGCTGTCAACCATTAACCAGTTTAAAGTTGACAACTCCTGAGCCTGCATGCTACCAGAAAGCCGGAGGATTCCATGACACAGCTCCTGACAAACCTTGCCGAACGTATCATTGCCGGTGAACTGCTTTCCGGGGAAGAAGCCGTCCGCCTTGCCGCGGTCAGCGGTGTTGACCGCTACACCCTCTTTCTGGCCGCCAGTCGCGTCAAGGAACATTTTGTCGGCAGTACAATATCACTCTGCTCGATCATCAATGCAAAATCAGGCCGCTGCCCGGAGAACTGCGCCTTCTGTGCCCAATCCGCTCATCACAGCGCCGATGTGCCGGTCTATCCTCTGGTCGAAGAGGAAAGCCTGGTTTCCGGGGCAAAGGCTGCTGAGCAGAACGGCTCGATCTGCTACGGCATCGTCACCAGCGGCACAGCGGTGAACAAAGGCGATGAGCTGGAGCGGATCTGTCGCGCCCTGAGACGCATCCGCCAGGAAACCGCGATTCAGCCATCCTGCTCGCTTGGCATTATTGATGCCGAAACCGCCAGAGCATTGCATGCAGCAGGCGCCACTACCTATCACCACAACCTCGAAACAGCGCGCAGCTTCTTTCCGCAAATCTGTACCACGCACGACTATGAAGACGATGTGACAACGGTCAGGGCGGCAAAGGAAGCCGGCATGAGCGTCTGCTGCGGCGGCATCTTCGGCCTGGGAGAGTCGGCAGAGCAACGGGTGGAGATGGCGCTCACCCTCCGGGAGCTGGCAGTTGATTCGGTACCACTCAATTTTCTTAATCCTATTCCAGGTACCAGGCTGGAGGGCGCCAGCAACATCACGCCGCAGGAGTGCCTGGTGACCATTGCCCTCTACCGCCTGCTGCTGCCGGATAGAAAGATTACGGTCTGCGGCGGCAGAGAGAAGAATCTGCGTGATCTGCAGTCGTGGATGTTCTTTGCCGGCGCCAACGGCACCATGATCGGCAACTACCTGACAACGACCGGCCGCAGCACCGAGGATGACTGGCAGATGCTGCGGGATCTGCAGTTGGAAGCGGAGGGGTGCTGTGACTAGATTCGAAACCGCCGGCCGGGAAAGTGCTGCCGGCAGAAGCCCGGCCAAAGGGATTTTCATCACCGGCACTGATACCGGCGTCGGCAAGACAACGGTTGCGGCAGCTCTGGCAAGGCTTCTCCATGACAAAGGGGTGAAAGTCGGCGTCATGAAGCCGGTCACCAGCGGCTGCAGCCTCTCCGCTACCGGACTCATCTCCAACGATGCCGAACTGCTTTCCTGGGCGGCAGGAGTCACGGTCACTCCGGAAGTAGCTCCCTATCTCCTCAAAGAACCGCTTGCCCCCTCTGCCGCGGCAGAAATCGAGCATGTCAGAATCGAATTCTCGCGAATTCTGGCCGCGTTTCACCAGCTTGCCGAACAGTACGACTTTATCATTGTTGAAGGTGCTGGCGGGCTGATGGTGCCGCTCTCCGGCGGGCTGCTCGTAGCCGATCTGGTAAAGCTGCTGATGCTGCCGCTGCTGGTGGTGGCCCGCCCCGATCTCGGCACGGTAAACCATACGGTTTTAACGACCTTTGCCGCCAGGCAGCTGGGGATTGACGTCCGCGGGGTAGTCATCAGCAGCTACCCTGAGACCCCTTCCCTGGCAGAGTCTTCCGCACCGCATCTCATTGATTCGCTCTCCGGGGTGCCCCTGCTCGGACGGCTGCCAAGAATCGACTCGAAAGATGATAAAGCGGTGGTAGCAGCGCTGGACGCCTGGCTCTCCGCCCAACCGGAAACACGCTTCCTGCTGCGGGAGATCGGCTGTGAATGACATGACAACGGCACTGCTGCAGGAGTACGACCGAAACTTCGTCTGGCACCCCTTCACCCAGATGAAGGAGTGGGAGTGCGGCACTCATCCGGTAATTGTCCGCGGGGAAGGCTC
>JAGFXN010000100.1 GCA_017861215.1 Deltaproteobacteria bacterium
CAAGCTGCTCAAGATAGCCGCGCCGCCAGCCGAGCCTCACTCCGTCTCCTTCGGCTGCTGGGTGTGCTACGAGGACGAGGATGGCAAGTCACTGCTGCTTTCCCCCGCAGAGGCTGGTGATGAGCCGTGCCTGCTGGCAGCGAGTCTCCCCGGGCTGATGGTGGTCATGGGGACTGACCGTTACCGTGCCGGTTGTCTGGCGCTGAAAGTGCTCTCAGCCGATTGTTTCATTCTGGATGACGGTTTTCAGCATCAACGGCTTGACCGTGATCTCGACATCCTGCTGCTGGACGGCACTGTGCCTTTCAAAAACGGCTGGACACTGCCTGCCGGCTTCCTGCGCGAGCCGCCTTCGGCGGTAAGCCGTGCCGACCTCGTCATTCTGACCCGCTGTTCAGCAGCGGACAGTCTGGCGGATTTTCTGCCGCTACAGATGCCGGTCTGCCGCTCCTCACATACGCTGACAGGCTATACCACTTTGTCCGGCGGTGAGGTTCGGCCGTTTACGGAGCTTGCCGGGAAGCGCATCGTTGCCTTTTGCGGCATTGCAGACCCTGCGTCTTTCTTTGACGGTGTTGAGGCCTGCGGAGTTTCGCTCGTTGCTACACTTGCCTTGCCGGATCATTGCGGATACGGAGCCAGGGAGATGGAGGCGCTCGGGAGGCTGAAGCAGCAGTACCGGGCCGACTGCCTGATAACCACTGCCAAGGACGCTGTTAAACTGGTCCCGTATGCAGGCATCATCGGCGACTGTTTTGTTGCCCAGCTGGAACTGACCCTGAACGATCCTGAACCGCTCACTGCTGCCCTGAATCAACTGGTCTGAGCCGGAGGTTTTTAATGGCGCTATCCCCTGATTTAATCGCGATTCTTGTCTGTCCCCAGTGCAAAGGAAAGCTTGCAATGGAACCTGCCGAAAGCGGTTTCATCTGTCCTGCCTGCCGGCTCCGCTACCCGATCCGGGAAGGAATTCCGGTCATGCTGGCTGACGAGGCTGAAAAAATCTGATGGTGACGTGACCAGACCCAATGTTCTATCTATCTTACAATCTGCTTTCCCTGTTCCTTCTGGTTCCGGTGCTGCTCTTCACTATCTACCGGTCAGCAGCGCACAAGTGGCCTCTGGCTCTTCCCGCCCGCTTCGGGTTCATTTCCCGAGAAGAGCTGTCAAAGCTGCATGGACGCCCGGTAATTCTGCTTCATGCTGTCTCCGTTGGTGAGACCATTGCCGCACGCCCCCTGATAACGGCGATTCGGGAAAGATATCCGCACCACGCGCTAGTGGTATCCACCAGCACTGATACCGGCCGCCAGACGGCGTCCGCTACAAAAGAAATTGACCTCTGTATCTACTTCCCCTTCGATTTTCTCCCCTCCGTCCGTCATATATTTACCCTGCTGAAGCCCTGTGTCGTCATCATAATGGAAACGGAGATCTGGCCCAACTTTACCCGCGAGGCGGCACAACGGAGTATCCCGCTGATACTGGCAAACGGCAGGATCTCGGATCGATCATTCCCCCGTTACCTGAAGCTGCGCTGGTTTTTCCGCCATGCACTGCAGAATTTCACCATGCTCTGCATGCAGTCCGAGACTGCCAGGGAGCGGATTATCGCTATCGGCGCGCCTGTGAAACGGGTTGTGGTCTGCGGTAACCTCAAGTACGACATCCCTTTTCATCGGGTAACTCTTGATGAAAAGAGAGCTTTGCGCCTTCGCTTCACTATCCCGGAAGAATGTCTTGTCATATCTGCGGGGAGTACCCATGCCGGCGAGGAGGAGCTGATTCTCCATGCGTACCGGGAACTGCTGACCGACCGTGACAATCTGTTTCTTGTTCTTGCGCCGCGCCATCCCCAACGGTGTGCCGAAATTGGCGCTCTTCTGGAAAAATCCGGCATTTCGTTCCGGCGATTGTCTGAACTGAAGCCGGACAGCGGGGAAATGTTCCGCAGCGGCGAACTGCTCCTGGTTGACTCGGTCGGAGAGTTGATGAATCTGTATGCCTTGTCTGATCTGGCCTTTGTGGGGGGCAGCCTGGAGCCGGTCGGCGGGCACAACCTGCTGGAGCCCGCGTCACGGGGAATCCCGTTCGTGTTCGGGCCGCACATGGCTAATTTCAGTGAGATTACCGCGCTGGTTCTGGAGAACCGCGCCGGGATTCAGGTAGCCACTCCTTCCGAACTTGCCCGGACCTTGCGCCGATTGATTGACGATCCGGGAGAGCGGCAGCTGCTGGGGGAGTACAGTCTTGCAATGATGCGCGACAATGGAGGTTCAACCGAAAAGCATATGAGGGGTATCTCCGGGTTGCCAAAATTGCATTGACGGCGGCTAAATCCGGGTGGTACTGTCACCTGTCGAAAATACCAACTATATCCTCGCCTCTATCCTCATACAAGAACCGGCTGACGACCTTATTCTTCGGTAAGGCAAAAACATCCGGGGCGCCAGAGAATCTCCATATGAAATTCGCCGTCAATACCATACAGTGGCACCTTGACCACGAAGTGAGCGACGCGGCCGAGATGGAGCTTTTCTCGAGCTTTGACCGTGTCTTTGCGATGGTCGGGGAGATCGTCTCGGGAGGTCAGTACTGCGAGACAATCAGAGTCGTTGCCGGCGGCAGAGACTATTACGTCAAACGCTATCGAGCGCAAGGGAAGCACCGCTGGAAGGCCTTCGGCCGTAGCCGGGCCATCGCCGAATACCGCAACCTTACCTACTTCTCACGGCTGGGCATTCCAGTGCCGCGGATTGTCGGCTACGGAAGTCAACGCATGCTGGGACTGTTTCGCCGGGGCGCAATCATCACCGAAGGCGTCCCCCAGGCGACCGACCTTCGGACTCTGTGCCGCACGCAACCCGGACTGTTCCGCAACCGGCCATGGCTGCTTCAGGTACTGCGATTGCTGGCTGGCTATGTGCGGCTCATCCACGAGGATGGCTTCACTCATGGAGACCTGCATTGGCGGAATATCCTGGCCACTACAACGGCAACACCCCGC
Organism: Deltaproteobacteria bacterium; assembly: GCA_017861215.1. Lineage (GTDB taxonomy): Bacteria > Desulfobacterota > Desulfuromonadia > Geobacterales > DSM-12255 > VEOV01. The sequence goes on from JAGFXN010000100.1 coordinate 3,008, forward strand.
GTCTTCTTTATTGACTGCCCCAGCGGCAGCCGCAAACTGCCTCTACGGCACAGACATTTTCTCGTAAAGGATCTTGCGAGCCTGGATCGACCGGCGGTCCAGCTCCTTTCTCGTACAACACGCCTGCGCTTCTACCTCTGGTACCGCAACCAGACTCACCTGACGCACAAAGACAAAGAACTGATTGCCAAAGTACTATTACTATCCAGTGGAGGATGACCTGCCTTGAACAGCGATAAACCTGTGGCCAACGAAACAAAAAACACTCAATCATTGCATGACCATGCCCTTGATTCCCTTCTGCCCCTGCTTGCCTGCCCCGAATGCCGGGGTGATCTGGCCCGCCAGGGAGGCGGGCTGACCTGTCAGAGCTGCTCGCGCAGCTATGAGGTGGCTGATGGGATACCCCTGCTGGCCCAGGCAGGTTCGAGTGAGCTGTGGGGTGTAGAGTCGGACAGTCAGACCAGCACTGCCTACCAGGAAACTTTCCTGGATGCGACTATCGGGGAACGGTATCAGCAGAGGTATGAGCGCCGGTGGAGCAAGCGCTTTACAACGCGGCGAGAGATTGGCCGTATCGAACAGCTGCTGATGTCCCAGCCACGGTGCCACCGGCTGCTGGACATCCCCTGCGGCGGCGGTCGGGTCAGCGGCCCCTTGGTGAACGCAACCGACCTGCTGCTCCAGGCCGACATCAGCCTGAGCCAGGTTCTTACAGCCCGGCAAACAATGGGTTCACCGGGGAGTTTTGCCTGGCTTACGGCTTCCGCATTCCTGATTCCTCTGAAGGAAGGCGTCGTTGATGGCATCCTCTGCAACCGGCTGGCACATCACCTTGCAGGCGTAGAACAGGAGCGTCTGATCGGCGAACTCCTGCGCGTATCGAAGCGCTTCGTAATCATGTCCTACTACGATCACGATTCATTCAAGAGTCGCGGCCGCCGCCTCCGCGGCAAGAAGCCAGGATACACCCTCCGCCGCTCGGACCTCGCCGCAATGGCGAGGCGTCACGGGGCGTCCGTCGCGATGGATCTGCCTCTTTGGGTCGAAGGCTCCCGCCTTCGCTATGCCCTTCTGCTAAAGAACCTCGATTAAGCAATACGCCGGTTCAATGCCGGCAGCTTTGCCACGCAGGCCCTTCACATCACGGCCTGCTGCCAGGCCTCGCTCACGCGGTTGCGCAGATGAATGCTCCCCTCTCCCCGGTCCAGGGCCTTGAGGAAGCGATTGAAATCTATTCGCGCGCGGCGAAGATTGCAGCCGTCAGAAGCAGAGCTGCCGTCGAGGTCGATCAGGCGGACGGTTTCCAGGGTAAGCTCGTTTGCCACCATGATGTTGTCCCATTTCAAATCACCGTGGAGCATCCCAACCCGGTGCATCGCGCCCAGCAGGGTACCGAAGAACTCCATGAAACGAACCTTCTCCGTGTCGATCAGCTGCTTCCAGCGCTCCCGTAGGGAGACGGCGTTCTCGACGAACTCCATGAGGATGTAGGAGCGCTCCAGAAACCGAAAACGACGCTCCTCAAGACACAGAAGTGGTTCAGGAACGGGGATGCCGCGAACAAGGTACTGCCAGGCGACCAGCCAGGTGCGCACAGCTACGGAACGGCGGAAGGCGTTGCCGATATATCCCCAGCCTCGGCCTCGGCAGTTGTAGCGCTTCAGCACATACCTGACGCCGGCAATCTCCACAATTCCGACATGGGTGCGGCTGCCGTGCTTGAGAATGCGTGAATGATCAAAGGCCTGGTCAGGGTCGGGGAGCAGGAACGCCAGAGCGGCCTCGGCGGCGGCGGTACGCTGCCGCAGGACCAGAAAGCCGTGGCGCTCTTCCCGGACGAATCTGGCATTGCTGCCGAGTGACTGCCGCGCCTCCCGGTGCCAGTTGGGGATGGCGCTGGAGAGTTCCCCCGGTGCAAGGCCTTTTACATTATCTGCAGCAGGTACCAGGCGCTCTTGTAACGTGCTCATCGGTAGTTGGCCCGCCAGACCTGAACCTTCTCAAGTACATCCTGCACCGTTATCCCCGGCATACGATCCTTTCTGTTCTCCATGGAGATCGGGTAATTCTCTGCTGGTTCCCCGTAGGCATCGATCATCAGGTCGCCGAATTTCCGGTACGGGCCGACCCGCTTCGGATTTGAATAGCCGATGAGTGATACGACGGGACGATCAAGCGCAACCGAGATATGAAGAGGACCGGTATCGGGCGAAAGAACAAGAGCCGCCCCGTCCAGTATTCCCACCAGGCCGCGCAACCCCCCATTCCCCAAGGCGCTCAACGGTTTATGTTCTGTCCGCTCCAGAATCACCCGTTCGAATTCAACCTCTACCGGTGATCTCCCGCCAACCAGAACCGGTTGCAGTCCGAAATCAGCATAAAGCGCGTCGCATACTTCGGCCCATCGCTCCGGGAGCCAGTTTTTCTGCAGTTTGCTGGTAGCTATGACAATTGCTGCTGCGGGGCGGTCCAGTTGCGAGTAAAAAGAGCGCTGCCAGTCACGCTCCTCCCGGTTCCATGGTCCGAGCTCCCAGATTACCGGAGAAGTCGGTGCGCCCAGCCACTCACAGAATTCGAGATACTGGTCCTGCACATGCTGCATGGCATGGGGCGGGATCTTGTGGGTTGTGAACAGCCAGTTGAGGTCACGTGCCCGGGCACGGTCGAAGCCGAGTTTCACCGGTGCCTTGATGAACGACAGGATGATGTTGGCCTTCAGGTAGACCTGCAGGCTCAGGACAAGGTCAAATGACCTGGTCTGCAGCTGGCTGCGGATGTCAAGAAAACCGCGCCACCCCTTGGTGCGATCAAAGAGGATAATCTCGTCGACAAGGTGGTGGCCGCGTACCAGTGCCGCAGAACCCGGCTGCAGTATCCAGGTGACATGCATTGCCGGGTTGGCCTTCTTGAGCGAATGAAGTACCGGCAGGACATGTACCGTGTCCCCTATGGCGCTCATCATGACGATACAGACCCGGTCTGTGGTAACACGCATCAGTTCATCTCCAGAGTAAGAGTCGCCAGCCGCTCCAGTGTTTCCTCAGCAAAGTCGAGCCCCCATCTGGTGCGCCATTTACGGGCCGAGCGTGCCAGGCGATTGAAATTTCGCGCTGCAATGTCTTTGCCGCCAGGGAAGGAAACACGGTCCACATCCAGCACATACGGGACGATATCCGGTCCATGGGCGGCAATGTAAATGTTTTTCAGGTTCAGATCAGCATGCCATGCGCCGGCCTTGACAAGGTTTTTCAGTAGAGTCGCCACTCCGGTCAACATGGCTTCACGCCCGGTCGAATCCGCCTTGAGCCACATTTCAGGGAAATCACCCCCTGCCGGAAGTCGCCGCGTCACCACGTCACAGCGTACAAGATTCATGAAAGCCGGATACAGTGC
>JAGFXN010000101.1 GCA_017861215.1 Deltaproteobacteria bacterium
GATGCCGCCCGCGTCAGTCGCGACCTGGCCCGCTTCTTTTTGGAAAGAATACGCAAGGAAGGGTATTTTTGAGATGAATCCAGCCTGGAGGCATGGGCGAACACGGAACATAGAAAGGAGAATAAAATCATGTTGATCCAACGTATTTTCTTCATGCTGGGTATCCTGCTGGCTTGCGGGACAGCCTTTGCCGCCGGCGAGGCCGATTTGCGGATTACCTCTGTCAAGCCCGGCGTAACGGTGAAAATCGACAATGTCATGAGGGGCGGCAAACTGCTGATAAACGTTGTCGATTCGGCCAACAAGCCGCTGTTCGGCCAGGGCCCCGCAGATTTCAGAGTGACGCAGGCAGGGCGGACGGCGAAAATCCTATCGGTGCAGCCGATCGCCGAGAGTCTGGATGTGCCCCGCAATATTGTCCTGGTGCTGGACAATTCCTATTCGATGGAAGAGCGCAACGCCGTAAAATCACTGCTTGCCGGTGTCGGCGAGCTGCTGAAGACGGTCCGGCCGATCGACCGGGTGCAGATCGTCGTTTTTGACAGCAAACAGTCAATCAAGGTGGCCGGCCGTGAACTGCGCGTCAAGATCTTCGCGTCGAGCCAGCCGGCGGAGCTGCTGGACTTTGTGGAGAAAGCCTACAGCACGAATGCCCTTACCGCCAAGACTGTCCTCTACGAAGCGATGCTGGCCGGCCTTGATCTTATCGGCAAGATGCCTGCCGGGGAACCCCGCTTCATGGTTGTCTTTACTGACGGTGAAGACCTGAACAGCTCCTATAATCGCGATGATGTCCTGAAGGCAGCGCATGGCATCGAGGGTTTCAATGCCTATGCCATCGATTACATGGAGGGTGCGGCCATCGACAAGTTCCTGTCCAGATTTGCCAACGAGAACCGCGGCCAGATCTGGAAGGCCGAGACGGAATCGAACCTGGTTGACATCTTCCAGAGTGTTGCTTCGAAAATGCAGTATTACTACGTAGTTACTTACCTGTTCCCGACCACGGGTACACTGGCCGTAGCCCCGGCCGCACTGACGTTTGATGAGATCCGCACGGCTGATGCCGTGGCGCCTGCCGCCAAGACGTCAAAAGCTCCGGCTGGAGGCGCACCGGCAACGGAGACCGCGCTTGTCGCCGGGATTGACGCCTCGGCGTTGACGCTGCGGCCGGTAATTGATTCTCCCTATGCCATTACCAGCTGGAAAGTTACCGTCAGCAACGCCAGGGGAACTGTGGCCGGCCTGGCAGGGGAGGGTGCTCCCGCGGCGGAACTGACCGTGCCGCTGCCGACTGCTGACCTGCAGGCACTGGCTGCCGGCGGCGAACTTTCGGTAACAATGGCAGTTGAGGACGGCATGGGGCAGAGCCTGGTGCTGAACACCCTGCCGGTCAAGATAAAAGTTGCCCAGACCCGGGCCAGCCTGGCAGTTGTTCCGGCAAGTCTGACGTTTGATGAGATCACTGTCCTCGGTGCGGCCCCGGACACCAGAATCAACCAGTCCGTGCTGACGCTGCTGCCGGTAGTGGATAAGGCTTACGGGACCACCGGGTGGAAGGTTGCTGTCAGCAACGCCAGGGGAAGTGTGGCCGGTCTGGCAGGGGAGGGCGCACCGGCAGCGGAACTGAAGGTGCAGCTGCCGGTCGGAGATCCGCAGGCGCTGGCTGCCGGCGGTGATCTGGCAGTGAAGATGGAATTGCAGAACGCCAGGGGGCAGAACCTGGTGCTGAAGGCAGCGCCGGTCAAGGTCAATCTCCTGCAGACCCGTGCCGGTCTGGCAATTGCGCCGGCCAGCCTGACCATCGAAGAAATCAAGACCATTGATGCTTCGCCAATGCTTGGGCAGATCTACTTTGACAAGGGGTCAAGCGAGATTCCCTCCCGGTATGTCCGTTTCAGCGGTGCCGAGGAAACAGCAGGTTTTGATGAGCAGAAGTTCCGCGATACGCTTGAAAAGTACTATCAACTGCTGAATATTGTCGGCAAGCGGCTGGTCGATAATGCCGCGGCCACCATCAGGCTGGTCGGCTGCAACGACAATATCGGCGAGGAAAAGGGGAAGAAGACGCTTTCCAGCCAGCGCGCCGAAGCAGTGAAGAATTACCTGCAGACGGTCTGGAGCATTGCTCCCGAGAGGATGTCGATTGAGGCCCGCAACCTGCCGGTCACGCCCAGCACCAGCAAGTCCAGGGAAGGGCAGGCTGAAAACCGGCGGGTAGAGATTCAAGCGGCGGATCCGGCTATCCTAGCCCCGATCAGGAGCACCTACCTTACTACCCGTATCGATGCGCCGGCACTGACGTTAAGTCCGGACGTGGTTTCGCCCCACGGCATCGACAGCTGGACCATCACTGCCGCCAATTCCGCCGGGAAACTGGCTGATCTGTCCGGCAAAGGAGCCCCCGCGAAAGAGACAAAAATTCCGCTCCTTGGTGGCGGTGATCTGAAGGCGCTGGCAGAAGGCGGAGACATTTCGGTAAAAATGGCACTGCAGGACCGCAAGGGACAGCGCATGATGATCGCTCCGGCACCGGTCAAAGTCAACTTCATCGAAACCAGCAAGAGGCTTGCGCAAAAACAGGACCAACGGGTGCAGGAAAAATACGCCCTTATCCTGTTCGATTTTGACAAGGACACAATCGGCGGGGCCAACCAGGAGATCATCAACAAGATTGTGACGCGCCTTAAGGCACTGCCCCAGGCGAACGTCGAGATCGTCGGACACACCGACAATATCGGCAAGGAGGCTTATAATATCAAGCTCTCCGAGCGCCGGGCACTGGCAGTGAATAAACTGCTGGTGGCTGCCTACGGGGAAAAGCCCGGTGATCGCATCCGCCACTCGGGGGTCGGTCCGCACAGCCCGCTCTACGAAAACGTGTCGCCGGAAACCCGGTCGTTCAATCGCACGGTGACCATCACGCTGGAATATCTGAGCGCGGAGTAGAACCAGAAACCAACGGTAGTGTCTTCAACCACACAAAAACAGGAAAGGAGAATGGAACCATGCTAATGAAACGTATGTTCATGTTCGTGATTGCCCTGTTGACCTGCGGAACAGCCTTTGCCGCAGGCAAAGCCGATCTGCAGCTCAGCGTCGCCAGGCCGGGCGCAACGGCGACGGTCGATCAGATCATCTATGATGGCAAGTTGCTGGTAAGCGTTGCCGATGCCCAAAAAAACCCGCTGCTCGGGTTGACTGCCGCGGACTTTTCATTGCAGCAGTCAGGCCGGACGGCGAAAATCCTTGGGGTACAGCCGATCGCCGAGGCCCAGGACGTACCCCGCAACATTGTCCTGGTGCTGGATAATTCCTATTCGATGGAAGAGCGCAATGCTGTCAATGACCTGCTTGGCGGCGTCTCTGAACTGCTGAAGACCGTCCGGCCGATCGACCGGGTGCAGCTGGTTGTTTTCGATAATAAAAAGTCGATTACCGTGGGCAGCCGCAAACTGCGCGTCCAGACGTTCAAATCGAGCAAGCCGGCCGAGTTGCAGGCTTTTGTGGAAAAGGCCTACAGCAAGGATGCCCTTACCACCAGAACGGTACTGTACGAAGGGATGCTTGCCGGTCTTGATCTCATCAGCAAGATGCCGGCCACGGAACCCAGGTTTCTGGTCGTCTTTTCCGACGGGGAGGACCTGAACAGTAAAGTCAAGCGCGAGGAGGTCCTGAAGGCGGCGCAGAAGCTCACCGGTTTCAACGCCTTTGCGATCGATTATATGGAGAGCAAGAAAGCCGACAAATTCCTGACCACGTTTGCCACCCAGAACCGCGGCCAGATCTGGAAAGCCGATGCGGAGTCGAACCTTGTTACCGTCTTTCAGAACGTAGCCTCGAAAATGCAGTTTTTTTATGTGGTCAGTTATATTTTCCCGCCCAGCGGCAAAATGACTGTCGTTCCCGCCAGCGTGACGATCGAAGAGGTCAAAACAATCGATTCCTCACCCATGCTGGGTCATGTCTACTTTGACAAAGGTGCCAGTGAAATTCCCGCCCAATATGTCCGTTTTGCCGCGCCAGGGGAGACAACAGGTTTCGATGAGCAGAAGTTCGGCGATACGCGCGAAAAATACTTCCAGCTGCTGAATATCGTCGGCAAACGGCTGACCGTCAACAGCGCGGCCACGATTATGCTGGTCGGCTGCAATGACAACACCGGCGTGGAGAAGGGGAAGAAAAAACTTTCCGCGCAACGTGCCGAGGCGGTGAAGAATTACCTGCAGACCGTCTGGAACATCGCTCCCGAGCGGATGACGATCGAGGCGCGCAACCTGCCGGCGATGCCGAGTTCCATCAATCTCAAAGAGGGTCAGGCAGAAAACCGGCGGGTGGAAATCCGTTCGACAGAACCGTTGATCCTTGCACCGATCCGGAGCACCTACCTTGCGAACCGGATCGATACGCCCGCACTGACGCTGCGGCCGGAGGTGGATGCACTCTACGGCATCGCCAGCTGGAAGATTACTGCCGTCAATACCTCCGGGACTCTGGCCAGCCTGTCCGGTAAAGGTGCTCCTCCAAAGGAAACAAAAATTCCGCTGGGTACTGGCGATCTCAAGGCTCTGGCCGGCGGCGGTGATATTACGGTGAAGATGGAACTGCTGGACCGCAAGGGGCAGAGCGTGGTGCTTTCCCCGGATCCGGTCAAGGTCAATTTCATCCAGACCAGTCAGCGGCTTGCGCAGAAAGAGGGCGCCAAGGTCCAGGAGAAATACGCCCTGATCCTGTTCGATTTCAACAAGGCGACGATCAGCGGGGTCAATCAGGAGATCATCAACAGGATTGCGACCCGCATCAAGGCGCTGCCCGAGGCTGGCGTCGAGATCGTCGGTCATACCGACAGCATCGGCAAGGAGGCTTACAACATCAAGCTTTCCCAGCGCCGGGCGCTGGAAGCCTATACGCAGCTGAAAGCTGCCGCTGGCGAAAAAGCCGCTGAGCGCATCCGCCATTCGGGGGTCGGTCCGAAAAATCCGCTGTATGAAAACAATTCGCCGGAAAACCGCGCCTTCAACCGCACGGTGACCATTACGCTGGAGTATATGAGTGCGGAGTAGTCTGCAGCCGATCAGCAGCGCAGGATTTTCGCACGATGAAAGGTAACGTTACAAAGTAGAACCGTGGAGGGAAAGTTCCTCCACGGTTCTATTTTTAAATCGAGGCGGAAAAGCATGCAAAGCAAGGCCGCTCTCCTCCTACGACCTTATTAACCGCGAGGAACGCAACCAGAAGTAGGCGCTTATAGGCGGGAACGCGAAGAAACCCTGAACAAAAAGGGTTAAACCTTGAAAAGCCATTGTGTTTCCTTTGCGTCCTTTCGTCTCGCCTAGAAGCGCCTACTTTAGGTGAGCGAACGCAGGAAGCGGGCGGTTCATGGTTTTGACTCAGTCTAACATGCCATAGCTGAAGATTGATACTAATCAGGAATGTTTTTTACAGGATCAAGTACCTGCCTCAGTAAAACTTGAAAAAAACCGGTATGACAATAATTTCTTCGTTTTGCATGACTAAATGATTGCAGGAGACGCAATGATACTATTAAATGTCCGTTTCGCGGCCCTGGTGGCCGTACTGATCGGCAGCCTTGCGCTGCCGGTCTTTGCCCTGGACCCGACCGCTGCCGAGCACGCCGCCGCCATCAAGGCGCTCCTGGCGAAGAGTCAGACGGTTCTCCGCCACTATGCGTGGCTTGAAACGACCGTGGTCAGCCTCAAGGGCGAGGAACAGTCACGCAAGCAAATGCGCTGTTTGTACGGCGCAGACGGGGTTGTTCGGAAGGAGCCCGTGCAACAATCTGATCCGAAAGTAAAAAAACTCGCATCATTCGGCCGGAACACCGAAATAACAAAAAAACAAAAAGAGGAACTGGCGAATGTCATAGCGGATGCTGAAAAACTCATCCACCAGTATGTCCCGTTGAACCAGAATGGAATTCAGGCGGCGGATAAAGAGGGCAAACTGAAGTACCAGCTGATAGAAACCGGCAAGCGTGGCCGCCTGACAATCAGGAATTTTCTGAAAAGCGGGGACAGTATCGACCTGGACATGGACCTGACCAATAACCGTCCGCTGCTGCTGAACATATTCAGTTACCTCAATTTTGAAGCGGAACCGGTATCTTTAGCCGCTTCGTTCGGAGCGCTCAACGGCACCACAATCTACACTGCGGAGACGGTGCTGGAAGTCAGGCGCAAGAGTCTTACCATCACGGTACAGAATTCCGGTTATCACAAAAAAAATCAGTAGGAGTCGGGCGGGCTGAGACGTCACTGACAAACGATCTCCTGCTGCAGCAGGTCGGAAACCGGTGGTTAAAATCGCACAGCAAGGAGATGGCACGATGCGTTTAGTGAAGGTGTTTGCAGACCTGTTTTCGGCCGTG
>JAGFXN010000102.1 GCA_017861215.1 Deltaproteobacteria bacterium
GCGGCAAGCAGCGCTTCGATCCGCTCACGGTCAACGGCAGCATAGCGCAGCGCCAGGCCGCAGTCCGAGGAGAGCACCCGTGGCGCGGGGATGAGCAGCATCGGCAGCTTCTCCCCTTTGAGGAGTTTTTCCGCCTTCATCACCCGGTGCACCGAATTGAAAATTGCCACATAATCGCCTTCCCGTACCATGATTTTCCCCTCTGTTCAGAACCGGATTGACTTTATTCAGCCCGCGAGCATACTATATGCCGATGAACGTGCTCCTTATCCTTTCCGGGCTGTTTTTTGCCGCCGCACTTGTGAACATTCCGCTTGGCTATCTGCGTCAGTGTGTCGAAAAATTCAGTTTTGCCTGGTACTTCTACGTCCACATCAGCATCCCCCTAATCATATACCTCAGAATCAAGGCCGGATACAGCTGGAAAATCATCCCGTTGACCGTTCTCGGCGCTGTCCTTGGGCAGATCATTGGCGGCAGACTCCGCAGAAGGCGTGACGCTGATGGCTGATAAACGTCCGAAGATGAAACAGCCTCTGCCGCTTGCCGCTCTGTTCGAAGCGGTTTTTGCGGGGAAACCCGCCGAGAAGAGGCTGCGCGAGTCAAAGGTCTGGCAGGTATGGGGAGAGGCTGTCGGCGCACAGATCGCCGCCAAATCCCAGCCGGCGGCTTTCCGGGACGGGATTCTCACCGTCAGGGTTTCCGGCTCGGCCTGGCTGCAGCAGCTGTCACTGATGAAACAGGATATTATCCGTCACCTCAATGAGGCCGTCGGCGCACCGCTGGTCGCTGATATATTCTTCAAGCAGGGCAGTCTGGGCAGTCAGCCTGAAGAGCGCCCGGCAGCAGCGCCGCCGAAAAGAAAGCTGAGCGAGGCGGAAAAACGGCAGCTTGCCGAACTGGCAGCGCCTGTTGCCGACCCGGAACTGCGTGAGGCGCTTATGGCGCTTTTTTCGTCCCAGCGTGCTGATGCGCGCCGTACATCGAATCCTGTACCAGCAGCGGCGGCAGCACCTCCAGAGAAACCCTCCTCCCCTTGAACAGCTCAATCAGGAACATCCTGGCAGGAAGTGACGCGTTCCCGTGAACCATCTGTAACCGTGCCGGGGAGAGCCTCAGCTCCAGCGCCCTGCTCAGCAGTTCCGCCAGCCGCTCCGGATGGTAGATGTAGCAGATGCTACCTGACGACTTTACCATCTTTTTCGCTACCAGGAGAAAGTCGGCGAGGGTTGCGCTTGATTCGTGCCGGGCGAGGTCGCGCCCGGAGCGGGGACTTGTTTTCCCTGTCCCTGCCTGCCGGTAGGGAGGGTTCCCCATGACCAGGTCGAAACTGTTGGCAGGATAGTGGTCGGCGAGTTCGAGGATATCTGCTGCCAGCAGGGTCACTCTCCCTGTCAGGCCGTTGTCGGCAATGTTCCGCGCTGCAATCTCCACCAGGCGTGGCTGCAACTCCACTGCCGCAATCGCTGCCGCCGGTGACCGGCGCGCCATGACCAGCGGAATGATGCCGCAGCCGGTGCCGAGATCAAGGATGGAGCCGGTTGTTGCGGGGGCGAAATCACAGAGCAGCAGCGGATCGAGCGAGAAACGGTAACCGGTTTTCGGCTGGACGATCTTCAGATCAAAAGCGCGCAGATAATCCGCGGTCTCTTCATTGTTTCCGGTCAGCAGCATCTTTCCGGTTTACCTCTTCATACAGCGCTATCTGTTCCGCCATGGACAGTTTTTTCCTGCAGCAGTCATCTGTCCTGAGGCAGAGCGCACAGCGCTCATCGCTGCACCACTGGCAGAAGGTACAGTCAGGGCAGGGGTGCTTCTTCGGGTCAGTAGACGACATTGCGCTGCGGGGCGGTTCCGGCCAGGATCTGCGCAAAAGCCTTCCCCTGGTCGGCATTGATCAGCAGGTAGCGGGAGAGCTTCATGACAGAGTCGGCAGCTGTCGCATGGCGGCGTTCGATGGTGAATGTCCCTGTATAGCCGGCGGCGGCGGCTCTCCTGAGCAGGTCGTCATCGTAAATGCCGAAAGGCCATGCCAGGAGATCAACCGTGCCGCCAAGCTCTTTTTCTATCTTGCCCTTGGCCTTCAGCAGCTGGCTGGTCACCAGCTTGTCGAATTCCGCGGGCTTCAGCTTCTTTCTTTCCTGCTTGAAGTTCGGGTGCCAGTAGGTGTGGGACTGAAAGTCGAACAGGCCGCTTTTTTTCAGTTCCCGCAGCTGCTCCCAGGTCATGGCGTATTTCGCATTGGAGACCGCGGAAGGGTAGATGAATATCGTCACCGGCACATTGTATTTTTTGGCCAGCGGGTACATATCCGAGTAAACGGATTTGTGCGCATCGTCCTCGACGATGACCACCGATTTCGGTGCCGGAGCCGGACCTTTCTTCTGGTACCAGTCAGTCAGCTGGCGCAGCGGGATAACCTTGTAACCGTTGGCGCGCAGATATTTGAGGTGCTCCTCGAATACCGGTGTCGTCACGGTCATGCCGTCGGCTACGGTAGGGCCGAAGCGATGGTAGAGAAGAATCGGCACATTGACGGGAGCGGGGGCAGCGGCGGCGAACAGCGGGCAAGAGAGCAACAACAGGCAGACGGCAATTAATCGGAACGACATGTACGGTGAAACCTCCGGGCGGATGGGTAGGTTTTGTTATAGCAGATAATCTCCGGGCGGGGGAAGATATTATCCGGGGACATTCCGCAGGCACCCTCCGGCGCTGCCATGACTATGCCACTGGCAAGGGAGATCGGCAGCGATCTCCCTTCTCCATCACCAGTGCCAGCGAAGGGCAGAACAATCACAGGAAAATGTCCCGCCGCTCGCCGATGTTGTAGACAGGGTATTTTCCGGCTTCAATCTCCCCCATGGTAATAATCTTCATGTTCAGAGCAACCACAAGCGGCATCATCGCTGCCAACCGGCCCTCGTACTGGATGGCCCCCGGGCTTCGCGAAGAATTGCCTTCCGCCCAGTGGTCACGATTCTTGACATATGCCTGAAACGCCGGTGAATCAAGGGTGATCAGCGCCTTCTCAATGACGGGCTTGATCACCCCTTTCCGCTCCTCGCCGTGAATGAGCGCCGCCAGCGGAATCCCGATCGGCTGTGCTCCGCTGCTGAGGTTGATCATGGACGCCATGTAGCCGGTTTGGCCGCCAAGCGCCAGGGAGCCGGCCGTAAGCCCCAGGTTCAGAGAATAATCGGCGTCAAAGCGCGTCGGTGCTCCGCAGCGCCCTTCATATCCCAGGAATCCGGTCTGCACGGCAAACACGAATTTCAGGAAGTTCTTCCTCTCCGTGTCGTCAGCAAGGATCAGGTCTCCCGATTCCTCGTATCGTTTCGGGTTCTGCTGCATATCCCGGAGCCGTTCCTTCATCATCCTGATCAGAAGGTTCTCGGACGGTATCTGGGAAACCTTGAGGTTGCCGTGCTCGTCGCGGTCCAGCAGCATTGCCTCCACAATGTCGTCGGGGAGCGACATGAACAGTTTTCGCGATTCATCGGACAACTCCTGGGCGGTTATGATGAAATCCTTTTTCACCCTGGTGGAGAGCTCCTGCTCCCTGGCTACAAAGCCGATTTCGCTGATCTTGTAGTCAAGCCCGAGGATATGCGGATGCGTCAGGATATTGTCCACACCGTACTGTTCTTCAAGTTCCTTCACCTTCTGTTCGCCGAGGAAGCCGTTTTCGGTGAGGAGGCCCGCATCGGTCAGTGCCCTTTTGATGGTCATGAGTCTTGCCGACAGCTTGTTCAGTTCGTTGATCAGCTTTTTCATCTCGGGAATGAACTCGATGATGCCTTCCGGAATCACCCCGACCCCGTAGTGTTTCCCGTTTTTGGCGCGATGTACCACCACTCCGGTCATGTAGGTGACAATGTCGCTCAGTGACTGCTCCCTGGCTGCGATTTCCTCGGAGATGAGGGAGATATGAGGGCGCGTCTGGAGGGCGACTTCCAGGGCGATGTGACTGGCTGAGCGACCCATTACCTTGTAGAAAAACCAGTTTTTCCCCTGTGATGCCGCATCCGTAAGGAGATTGCCTATGGTCTTGCTGTACACCCGGGCAGCCGTATAGAATCCGAACGAAATGGGGAGCAGGGTTTTGCCACCAACATTAATCTGGAGGTCGCCGTCAATCGTTTTGGGTACGCCAACCACGGCGCAAGGCTTGGCCAGAATGCCGGCATTGTGCTGTTCGCTCAGAAATTCAGCCAGTTCGATGGCGTTTGTGTTCGAATCGTCGCCGCCAACAATGATGATGCCGTCAAGGCTGTATTTCTGAACGGTTTTAAGAACCGCCGCAAATTTTTCAGGAGTATCTATCTTGGTCCGTCCGGTCCCCAGGTAGTCGAAACCGCCGGTATTAATGAGCTGCTTCATCTTTTTGCTGCTTATCAGCAACCCTTCACCCTTGATGAGGCCGTCAGGACCTTTTTCGAAGCCGATGAGCGTATTGTACCGTCCCAGCGCCTTCAGGATGCCGGAGAGGACATTGTTCCCGCCTGAGGCCGGGCCGCCGGAAAAGATCACGCCGATCTGTCTGCCCGACAAATTCTGGATTTCCTCAGAGGGTTCCTCCGCGCCCACAACCAGCAACTGCCTTTTCATGTTCGGGAACTGCCTCTGCAGCAGCGCCTCATCCTTGACCGGCAGAGATTCCTCGGAAACGGTGAAGGCAACCGGTCGAATCTTCCCTTCAAAAAGAAAGGCTTTTGCCACCTGCACCGGCAATTCGGCCAGAAAACGCTCGGTGGGAGAAGTCCGCTTGGTGTTGATTTCCTTATCTTTCACCTGAAACTCTACAGCGTCACCTTGCATTGAAAACCTCCGGAATTTTTCCTTGTCTACTGCTTGAACGACTTTACAAACAACAAACGGCAAAAGTCAAATGCGAACTGTTTGCCCCGCTAATTATGACAAACCCGCCGCAAAGTGATTGCTGGCGAATGAAGAGATCGGAAGGCAGGCCAACGGTTCTGACCGGCACCCTTATCACCAGTTCATGGTTTGAGCGCCTGGCAGGGTGCTCACTTTTTGAAATGTAGAGGTGCAAGCGATACCGCTTGTTAACACACCAACTACCGGTTTCATTTGCGGAGCTTCACACCGGTCGCGACAATATCGTCAGTCCGCAGGCCGCACTCAACATCCGCATCTGTCCATAGGGAACCCTTGTTCTCAATTTTAAACTGAACACGGCCCTGGCGCAGCGTAACCCGTGCATCGATGGGGACCGGCTTATCGTCACTGAATACCCCGTTAGCCGTCGTAAGAACATAGGCTTTTTCCGAGCCGAGGGCCCACTCGAACCCTACAAACGAATGGTCCGGAGTGGAGGAGCCGTCCTTTTTCATCACGCTGTCCATGGCGGTCCAGCAGGCAGCGACGGGCGGAGGAAGCGCACCCTTCTCCTTTACTTTCGCTGCCTGTTCCCGCTTTGCCGCACTATTCTCCATCATCAGACCAATGGGCGCCCAGAGAGGAATAGTCACCAAAGCCACAAGAAAGATATAGACGTCCACGACAATCGTCACCGGCACCAGGCCCCACGCAGCTGGATGAGGCTGTCGGCGTTCACCGGTCGCGACGAGTCCAGTGGCGCTGGTAACCGCCACACCCTCCAGCGCTGGCGGCTCCGAAAAGGAACCATAGGACACAAGGAGCGCACAGGGCGGATAGCTGTCATCGGTCAGCGGCGGCCGGACCCCCGTCACCCAGTTCGCACTCGTCGGCTGCGCGATCTGGAGTTCGTGAGCCGGGTCGTTGAGGAAGAAGCGCGCGGACTCACAACCCGCTGGCAGATCGCGCCTTGGGACGATTAAAGTCTCCTGGCCTTCGTATGACGTCGCTTGGTCCAGGCCCCACCATCTGGTAATTTCATAGGCATTCGCACTGGTGGTCAAGGCAAAGTGCCCGGTCTCCTTCGGCTCACCTTTAATGATGCTTTCGTTCCATGAGGTGGCCAAACATCCCGGCAATATGGCAATAAGCAGCACAAGAGCGGTCAGGCGGTGCAGGAGGCCGTGTCGTATTGATATGACTGATCTTGAAGCCATAGGTTCATGCACCATATTCCCGCCACGCCAGCCACTGCCGTTCTTTGTTCGATGTTGTTGAGCAATTTGCGTGAACGGTTCAAGGGGTCTGCTGGTTTCACCGCAGCACCCCGTTGTTGGGTGTTCGCTCTTTAATGGTCTGATAGCCTCGATAAATCTATATCTACTATCTTGGTCTTTCATTCTCTACTTTTCACAAGAAATACGTATAGTATCAAAACACCTATAAATATCATTAAGCAGCCAAATTCTCTATTATAACCAGTA
>JAGFXN010000103.1 GCA_017861215.1 Deltaproteobacteria bacterium
GCGGCGCACGCCTGCCGGGTCGGCGGTTTTGACGAAGCCGTGATTGCCCACATCTCGGAACTCCTCTCCGGCGAAGTCAGGCTGGACGATTTCCACTTCCTCAACCTCACCGGCGGCTTTCTTGACGGTGACGACCTCGGCAGCGCCAAGGCTCAGGCAAACCGCCTCAAGAACGCCACCATCAGCGGCTCCAAGGAAAAACTGGTCGAGCAGTTCACCCGCTTCATTGCCGACGGCAAACTGATCCTCGGGGTCTGCAACGGCTTTCAGCTGATGGTGAAGATGGGGATGCTCCCCGGCTTCGGCGGCAACTACCTGCAGCAGAGCGCAACGCTCACCTACAATGACTGCGGCAGATTCCAGGACAGATGGTGCTATCTGAAGGCAGACCCGGAGTCCCCCTCCATCTACACCAGAGGGATAACTAGGGGGATCTACCTGCCGGTACGGCATGGCGAAGGGAAGTTCCTGTGCGCTGACCCTGCCACTCTTGACCGGATCGAGCAGGAGCATCTTGCCGTGCTCAAATACAGCGACAGCAGCTACAGCGGGCCGACCATGGAATTTCCGCTCAACCCGAACGGCTCCACCAACGCCATTGCCGGCATCTGCGACACCACCGGCCGGCTGATGGGGCTCATGCCCCATCCGGAGGCTTTTGTCCACTACACCCACCACCCCCGCTGGACACGGGAAGAACTGCCGGAGAACGGTGACGGCCTGCTCCTCTATCAAAATGCTGTCCAGTATGTAAGGCGGAACTTTTAACGGCATTTCCGGGTTAACCGGCAACAGGCACACAGACGGAGAACATATGATCTTGCATCGCCCCGAAGAAGAGTGCGGTATTTTTGGAATCTTCAATCACGCGGAGGCATCAAACCTGACCTATCTGGGTCTTTATGCCCTGCAGCACCGGGGACAGGAGGCCTGCGGCATTGTCTCCTCCGACGGCAAGACCCTCTTCTCCCACAAGGACATGGGGCTGGTGGCCGACGTTTTCGGCAACCAGGAGACCTTCAAGAAACTCCCCGGCACGGCAGCCATCGGCCACGTCAGGTACTCGACCACCGGCTCTTCAGTGATCAAGAATACCCAGCCGATCATGGTGGAGTATTCACGGGGCGCCATCGCCGTGGCCCATAACGGCAACATCGTCAATGCCCAGCTGATACGGGCGGAACTGGAGGCATACGGCTCCATCTTCCAGACGTCGATGGATACCGAAATCATTGTCCACCTGCTGGCGACAGCCCGCAACGAATCGCTGGTGGAGCGGATCAGCAGAGCGCTGGAGCGGATCGAAGGGGCCTACTGCCTGCTCTTCCTCACCGAGAGCAGAATGATTGCCGCCCGGGACCCGAATGGCTTCCGCCCCTTGTGCCTGGGCAGACAGGGGAGTTCCTACGTGGTCGCCTCGGAGAGCTGCGCTCTTGACCTGATCGAGGCGGAATTCATCCGCGAGATCGAACCGGGGGAACTGATCGTCATCGACAAGAACGGCATGACCAGCTACTTCCCCTGGAAGAAGATCGCCCCGACTCCCTGCATTTTCGAATTCGTCTACTTTGCCCGTCCCGACTCCTACATCTTCGGCAAGAACGTCTACATGGTCCGCAAGGAGATGGGACGGCAGCTGGCACGGGAGCATGGGGTCGAGGCGGACATAGTCATCGCCGTCCCCGACTCCGGAGTGCCGGCAGCCATGGGCTATGCCGAAGAGGCGGGCATCCCCTTCGAGCTCGGCCTGATCCGCAACCATTATGTCGGCCGCACCTTCATCGAGCCGCAGCAGTCGATCCGCCATTTCGGCGTGAAGATCAAGCTCAACCCGGTGCGTGACATTCTCAAGGGGAAGCGGGTGGTGATCATCGACGACTCCATTGTCCGCGGCACCACCTCGCGCAAGATCGTCAAGATGGTCCGTAATGCCGGCGCCAGCGAAATCCATATGCGCATCTCCTCGCCGCCGACCAGCTACCCCTGTTACTACGGCATCGACACCCCCAACCGGAAAGAACTGATTTCCGCCTCGCACACCATCGACGAGATCCGCAAATACATTACTGCCGACTCTCTCGGCTATCTCTCCCAGCACGGGCTGCTAAAATCGGTAGGCATGGATAATACCCCCTACTGTACCGCCTGTTTTGCCGGCGATTATCCCATCTGCTTCCCCAACATGGGGGCAGACCCGCAGATGGATTTATTTGACAAGGAGCTACAAAATGACCGATCGTGAACAACTGAAGCAGATCATCCTGAAACTCTCCTACGAAAAGCGGCTGGTCACACTGGCCTCCGGACGGCAGAGCGATTTCTACTTTGACGGCAAGCAGACCACCCTGCACGCGGCAGGCGGCTTTCTGGTGGGCAAGCTCTTTTACGAAGCCATCAAGGATGTGCCCGGGGTGCAGGCGGTCGGCGGCATCACCCTCGGCGCCGACCCGATCGCCACCGCCACCTCGATCGCCGCCCATCTTGACGGCAAAAGCATGCACGCCTTCATCATCCGCAAGGAGCCGAAAGGTCATGGCACCGGCCAGTGGCTTGAGGGACGGAAAAACCTGCCGCCGGGAACGAAAGTGGTTATCGTCGAGGATGTCGTCACCACCGGCGGCTCGTCCATGAAAGCGGTGAACCGGGCCAAGGAAGAGGGTCTGGATGTGCTCGGCATCGTCACCCTGGTGGACCGTGAAGAGGGCGGCCGGGAGAACATCGAGGCGGAAGGGTACTGGCTGAAGGCAATTTTTACCAAAAGCGGACTGGTAGGCTAGTTTGCCGCCCCGCAACACAGACTTGAAGGCGGCATCGGCCGCCTTTTCTGTTCCAACGGCTATGAAACAAATTCTGCTGTCGTACGAAAAATTACTCGCCGGGATCGACTCCTGGTTTGCCGGGGCTGTCAGGTCATACCCGGAGCAGATCCGCTGCGGCAAGGGGTGCAGCGGCTGCTGCCGGGCACTGTTCGACATCACCCTGCTTGACGCCCTCTACCTGCAGCAGGGGTTTCGGAAACTTTCGCTCCCTGTCCGCGAGAAGGTTCTTGCCGAGGCGGAGCGCAGGGTAGCCGAGCTCTGCCGGCAATGGCCCGAACTCTCCCACCCGTACCTGCTCAATCATCGCTCAGAAGGCGAGTGGCAGGAGTTGATGCCTGAAGACGACGAAACCCCCTGCCTGCTGCTGGACAGTGAGGGGCACTGCCTGGTCTACGAGCATCGCCCCATGACCTGCCGGCTGCACGGCCTGCCGCTGATTGATATTTCCGGCGAACTGATGCATGACGAATGGTGTACGGAAAATTTCACTGCGGCTGATCCGCTGGCACTGGCAGGGCTGCAGGGAGAGTTCGACCGCTTTTTCCGGGAAGAGGTCAGGCTTGACCGGGAGCTGTCGCTGCAGCTTTTCGGCAAGGTGATTTACGAACTTGATACGCTGATTCCGGCGGCGCTGCTGATTGATTTTTCGGACATCAAACTCAGAAATCCAGCGGACTGCGCGCCTCCTTGATGGTCCGTACCGGCTCGCAGTGGGTACGGTAGAGCAGCCTCCTTTCGGCTACCTGTACTACGATGCAACGTTCTCTTTTTGCTGCCAGCTTCGGTTACATTTCATTTGCGTCAACTCGTCGAGGATGAGAGCAGTTGCGCATTTTCCGGCAGAGGTTATACTTGGGGGTGTAATCTGCTCTGGAGGCCTCATGTCCTGGTTCGGCAACCTGCATT
Source organism: Deltaproteobacteria bacterium (assembly GCA_017861215.1). GTDB lineage: Bacteria > Desulfobacterota > Desulfuromonadia > Geobacterales > DSM-12255 > VEOV01. Next base: position 3,726 of record JAGFXN010000103.1, read on the forward strand.
TGCGTACCAAATTCAACCTGATCATGTCACTGCTGCTGGTCTGCCTCTTCCTTACGGCCGCTTTTCTTACCTATCGCAAGCAGCAGCAACTGATACTCAGGTTTGCTGAGGACAACGCCCGCAACCTGGCCCGGCAGATCATTGAAACGCGGGATTACATGGCGGGCGCAGTCAGAGGTGAAGCTGAGCATAATTATGACCTGGTGCCGCAGGTAGTAGCCACCCGGGTTGCCAAAAGGATCACTGCCGGCAGCCCGTACTATGTCCGGCAGGTATCACTCCGTTACCGTAATCCGGATAACCGTCCCGACAGCTACGAAACCGCCCGCCTGGAAAATTTCAGCAAGAAGGGACCGGCCGAGATCTCCAGCCTTGAGACAATCGATGGCAAGCAGACCTTCCGCTACCTGCAACCGATGGTAGCCGTAGAGTCATGCCTGGCATGCCACGGTGATTATGACAAGGCTCCGGCCTTTGTCCGGGCACGCTTTCCCCGCGGACACTACTCCTACAACTACAAGGTGGGCGAAGTCATCGGTGCGGTGTCGGTTTCCATTCCGATGGCTGACCTCTACCGGCAGATCGGTACCAACCTGAAGCAGGATCTGCTCTACCGGGGGGTGATTTTCTGTATCATCATCCTCGTTATGGGGTGGATACTTCGCCGGAGCATCATCGACCCGGTGAAGCAGCTGGCAGTGTCCATCTCCAGGGTTACCCGGACCGGCTCCTATGCCGAACGCCTGCCCCGCTTTACCAATGACGAAATCGGCACCCTTATTGGTTCCTTTAATGACCTGATGCAGGAACTGGAGCAGAAAAACCAGCAGAGTTCCGAAGCGAATGCCCGCTATCGTTCTTTTATCGACATGGTTCCCTCAGCAGTGGTCACCTGCCTGCAGGACGGCAGGATAATCGTGACCAACCGGCGTGCCGAGAAACTTTTCGGTTTCTCCCGCAAGGATCTGCTCGGCAAAAGCATCTTCGACTTCATCACCGGTGAAGCTGCCAGGAGCGAGCTTTTCGCCACATGCATGAAAGACGGCAGGATCAGGATGGTGACCGAAAGCTCCATCCAGACGGTACGCGGTTTGCGCGGCAGTCTGACCAAGATGGAAATAGCCATTTCCGCTTCGGAAGGAGACCAGCAGCCGCTGTTCACCGTCATTCTGCGCGAAATACTTGCTGCCTATTGATTCCGGATCGTTATAACAGTAAGCGGGCAACTCTCCAATCCCCACATTTCCAGACAATACGCCTGCAAAGGAATGTTCAACCGGGCTCAGCAGCGGTGAGTGAAGCATATCTCGCTGAGATTGCCCTATGTTGTTAAAACATAAATCGCCGCATGCTGATATTAAGCAGCAGCCCGGCGCCTATCATGGAGGTAAGCATGGAGGTGCCGCCATAGGAGAAGAACGGCAGCGGCACGCCGACCACCGGGAAAAGACCGATCACCATGCCCATGTTGATGACGATATGCCAGAAAATCATGGCGGTAACGCCGACAGCCAGCAGGCTGCCGAAGCGGTCATTGCAGCGGCTGGCGACATGCAGCCCCCAGATCACCAGACCGAAATAGAGGCAGAGCATCATCAGGCAGCCGACAAGCCCCCACTCTTCGGCGAAAACGGAAAAGGCAAAGTCGGTATGCTGCTCCGGCAGAAAGCGGAGCTGTGTCTGGGTGCCGTGCATGAACCCTTTGCCGGTAAGGCCGCCGGAACCGACGGCAATTTTGCTCTGGATAAGATGGTAGCCGCTTTTGAGCGGATCCCGTTCGGGGCTGAGAAAGTTGAGAATCCTGTTTTTCTGGTAGCCGCGCAGAAAATAGTGCCAGGCTATATAGAGAGCCGGTATCGACGTCAGCAGGAAAGAGACCACGACCCGCCAGCTGATGCCGACCGTTATAATGACGGTAGCGGCAATCAGGCAGACCATCACGGCGGTCCCCAGATCCGGCTGTTTCATGATCAGCAGCGCCGGAAATGCGAGCAGCAGCAGCGGCAGCCAGATATCGCGGAAACCAAGCGGGCCGGCACTCTGCTGCCGGGTGAAATACCGGGCAAAGGTCATGATGATGACGATTTTCATCGGCTCTGACGGCTGCATGCTGAAAAAGCCGAGATGCAGCCAGCGTGTCGCCCCCATCGAAGTTTTGCCGACGGCAAGCACCAGCAGGAGGAACACGAGGAGGACCGCGTAAAACCAGTAGGAGACATCCTCCAGGATGTGATAATCGACACTGCAGATCAGCATGATCAGACCGGAGCCGATCACCGCCCAGTAGAGCTGCTTGATGGCATAGGGCGTGCCGCCGATCCTGTACGAGGCAGTGGCGCTGTGGATATTAAGGATCCCCACACCGACAACCAGCAGGATGAGCAGAAAGATCCTCCAGTCAAAGCTTGTCAATAATCTTCGGTCAATCACTCTTCATCACCTTCCGCCGGGCCGTCTTCAGCGGTATCTTCCTCTTTGGCAACGGGCTTTTTGATAACCCCTTTCAGTTCGAAATATTTCCGTAACACCTGTCCGGCAACCGGTGCTGCCGTTCCGCCGCCGTGCTCGCCAT
>JAGFXN010000005.1 GCA_017861215.1 Deltaproteobacteria bacterium
TTTGATCCGGCAACAGAAGCGGCAGTAAGGAGTTTTCAGCAGTCTGAAGGGCTTAAAGTTGACGGCAGGCCAGGAGGACAAACCCTGCTGAGACTGTACCAGCGAACCGGAGGAAAATTCTCCATCTCCTCGACAGAGAGTTTGCAGACAGGAGCAACAAGATGAGCCTGATTCTTGACGCACTCAGAAAAATGGAACTGGAGCGCAAGGCAAAACGTCACGGCTCAGCAGAGATCAGAGCAGAAGTGCTCAACTATCGCGCCAGACCGCAACATCCTGAGAAGTCCTGGCTAGTGCCGGTTATTGTTGCGCTGCTGCTTATTTCTTCGACAACGGCAATTTTTCTCTACGTCAGTAGTTCCGGCCCGCTGCAGACAGAAGCTGTCAGAACGACCTTTCCGGTACCGGTTGTTTCCCCGCCCCAGACAGACCCTCTGGTTCTCCCCCCCGGGAAGACTGTGCCGCCGGCCGTGGTGGATAAGCCCGCTGCAGCGTCCAGACCGGCTGCGCCACAGGATGAGAGCATCCAGCCGTCCGCTGACAATCCTATCGAAGTATCAGGTATTGCCTGGCAGGAGGAGCGCGCGCTGCGACGTGCCGTAATCAACGGCGCCCTGGTAGGAGAAGGCGCTGAAGTTTCCGGTGCCAAAGTTGTTGAGATCAGGGAGAATCTTGTCAGGTTCAACCGGAGCGGGAGAACCTTTGAGGTGATGTACTCTTCTGGTGCGGGGAGGTGACTGGCGTCCGGACGGTTATCCCCTGATGACATAAACGGAGCATTTCGCATTTCTGACTATCCGGTCGGAAACGCTGCCGAGGACCTTCCTCTTCAGAAAACCCTTGCCGGTGCTGCCGATAACGATTACATCGATCTCCTCTTTTTCTGCAAAACCGAGAAGCTCATCGGCCGGATCGCCGTATGCCACCTTTATTTCCAGTGGAATGGCAGATTCTGCCGCATTTTTCTCGATAACGAAAAAAATCTTGTCGCGCAGCTCTCCCCAAGCCTCGGTTTCTGTAACCGGCTTCGGCGGCACAAAGTCGGTAAATGTTGACCGTGGCGCATTTGGCAGCACCAGCATGGCATATACCTTGCTTTTGAACTGGGCAGTATTGCCGGCAGCCAGTCGTACCGCCTCCTCGGCAGCCTTATCCGACATCGGCGAGCCATCAATAGCCACGAGAATTTTTTTTCTTAATGAGAGCATGGAGCACCTCTTTCGAGCAGCATTTCTTCACTACAAATTATCCTTCTTTTTATCTATTGACAACTATAAAACATTATTTTATATTTTAGCTACGTTCATCCTCTTAATATTTTGCACTATTTATAATTTTAATTAAACAGGCAGTCTTTACCACTTACTGCTGCCTGCATTCAATAGAACGATAGTTATCATTCCGGCATTAACAGTACCACATTGGGGCGAACGTCTCAAAAATAATTTGTTTTCGACCTTAAACTTCTTGACTAATTTTAAAAAAATGAGTTATGTTTAAGAGTTAGAATAAAAATAGAGGTATTTAAAATGGCCAAAAAGGACAAATCCGAATATATCATTCAGGCTGTCGACCACGCCCTCGATCTCCTGGAACAGTTCCAGGGAGACGTGGATGAGCTTGGGGTTACCGAACTCAGCAAGCGGCTGAAACTTCACAAAAACAACGTTTTCAGACTGCTGGCAACTCTTGAGTCCAGAAACTACATCGAACAGAACCGGGTTACTGAAAACTACCGCCTGGGGTTAAAAACCCTTGAGCTCGGCCAGACCTTTATCAAGCAGATGGGTCTGTTACGCCAGTCACGACCTGTTCTAGAGTCTTTGGTAAAAGAATGCAACGAAACTACCTATGTTGCCATACTCAAAGAGTCTCATATTGTCTACCTTGATGTTGTGGAGACAGATCTGACCGTACGGGTTGTACCCCGGGTCGGCTCGCGCCTCCCCGCCTACTGTACCGCCGCCGGCAAGGTCCAACTCGCCTACATGACCGAAGAAGAGCTTGACCACTATCTCCCCAGCAAGGAGTTGAAAGGATACACGCCGGCAACCATCACCGATCGCGACGAGTTCAAGGCTCATCTCAAGAAGATTGCCGAGCAGGGCTACGCGGTAGACAACGAAGAAATGGATATTGGTGTCTGTTGCGTAGGCGCTCCGATTCGCGACTATACCCGCAGAATCATCGGCGCAGTCAGCATTTCCGGTCCATCAATGCGCTTTTCCAGGGAGCGGATGGAGAACGAGCTGATTCCTCTGGTAAAACGCGCCGCTGAGGACATCTCGACCAAGCTCGGTTTTCACAAGTAACAGCGAAGACAGCATCATTCACGCTTGGGGAGGCATGATCACCGGATTCTGCTCCCCGCTTTTTTTTGCTGGCTGGCCACGCCCTCACTCCACCCCGAATTCAGCTCTGCACAACTCCGCCACCCTTTTCTCAAGCATTTCCGGTGTGCCGCAATTGTCGATCACGATTCTGCCCTGGGCAGCCTTCTCGTCCATCGGCAGCTGTGCGGCAAGCCGCTGCTCCGCGCCTTCCCTCGAAACACCGTCTCTGGAAACCAGCCGCTGCAGCTGCGTCTCCCGGTCAACGTACACCACCCAGATCTCATCAACCCTGTCGGCAGCTCCTGCTTCAATCAAAAGCGGCGCCATGTAGACGGCAACAGGCTCACCCCTCCTCTGCAGCTCGGCAAGCCGCTGCTCGGCCAGAGACTTTATTGCCGGATGCAGGATTTCCTCAAGCGTTCTTCTGGCGCCGGGATCGGCAAAAACAATCTCTGCCAGAGCGGTCCGGTCAAGAGCACCGGCAGGGGTCAGAACCCGTTCGCCGAAGCGCGCTGCAATCTGCCCGAGTGCAGCTGTCCCCGGGTGAACGGCATCCCTGGCCAGCTGGTCTGCATCTATCACCGGGATACCGTGACCGGCCAGCAGCCTGGCGACCGTGCTCTTGCCGGAGGCAATCCCTCCTGTCAGCCCGATCACCCGCATGTCAAACCAGCAGCCTGCCGTCATCGAGAATGAGCGACTCTTCCCCGTCCCGGGCTACCACAACAAGGGTCGGCCGGTAGAGGACATAATCCTCATGGAACGGCGTACTGACTACGCCGCCGAAACCACTGTTATCCCCCAGGGCAACATGCACGGTGCCAAGAATCTTTTCTGCTTCCAGCACGTTGTCAGGACGGGTAGCACGATCATTGGTGCCGATGCCGAGTTCGGCTATGTTGCGATTCCTGGCGCTTTCGGCAAACTTGCTTTCCAGCCAGAGCCGGTGGGGGTCATCACCGGATACAGCAACGACTTCTCCCCTCCTGATCGTGAGCGAGAGCGGTGACGCCAGCTTTCTGGTAGGCGCGTATTCTATCACCATCACCCCTTCTGCCGTCCCTTCAAGAGGCGCCAGGTACACCTCGCCGGCCGGAAGGTTGCCGAAGCTTCCGGCGGCGGTCAGCAAGCCGTCATCACCTTCGGCTCGTCTCCCTTCAATGCTGAAGGTCAGCATGGTGCCCGCCGGTGTTGAGAGCCTCATCGACACCCCTCGATTCACCGTGGCGGCAAGGCGGGCGGTCAACTCTGCGAGAGCCTGCCAGTTCACAGCCATTGACGTAAAGAACATTGCCGGGTCAAAGTGGGGCAGGCTGGCGAATCTGGCCCCGGCAACATTCGCCAGCCACCGGAAACGGGTATGACTGGTGGAATTATTTGCCATGGCAACCACGACCCGGGCAACATCACCCTGGTGACGGCTGACAATCGTTTTTGCCAGATCAAGATCGTTACCGAAGGTTTTCTTGGTCAGGATTCGCTCCAAAAGAGCATCACCAGCAAGCTGCCGGACAATCTCTCCGCCGAAAACCGCCTGCCAGAGCTGAACCGGCGGTTCCACACCGGAAGCGGCAGTTGCCGGGAACGCCACGAAAGAGGTAGCGCCAAAATGCAGCTGCGCAAATTCGGCAGCAGCGCCGGCAGTCTCCAGCAGACGCTGCCGGCGATCCCTGTCAGCTGGTGCGACTGCTTCATCGCTCCGGATCACGTCACTGAAAACAACGATCCGTTCACCCGGCCGAACACCCATATTAACTCTAAAAAGGGAGGCAAACGCCCCGTGCAGTCTCTCCATGAACCAACCTCACCCGAGTTTTATGTGACTATTTCCTGCTCCGCGGCAACAGACATCAGCGCCTTTTGCGCTGTCAGCTGCAGCTGCGCCGGCAGCGGTGTCCTCCGTTACCGAGCAGCAGCAGGGACAACACGATTGCCATCCTGCCAGCCGGAACCGGTCTCTGTGACTCTGCGCAGCGCTACCGGGGCAGTGTCATCCTTGCCGCCTCTGTACCGGGGCAGGAAAAGACCCACGATAAAGCCGCAGCCGTAACAGCAGTGGAGCAGAGGATACATGAGCGGCAGTCTCAGGGCCACAGGAACCCCCGCGCCTCCTGCGGCCGTCAGCACGCTGGCCAGGAGGGCAAGCAGGTAGATACAGGCCGGCAGGGTATACCAAAAGGCGGTATAAAAAGGAATGGAGAGCAGGTAAACGACAAATAAAGCCGGGATGACTGCCTTGAAACTGAGCGAACGGGCCAGCAGCGACTGTTCGGCGCGCCCCCTGCCATAGGTCAGCATCTGCCTGATGAATGCCTTATACGTGGGCCTCTGGCTTCTGGTAACATACATATCGGGGTCGTGCAGCAGTCGCGCCCCGGAAGCAAGCAGCCTGTCAATCAGCTCATTCTCTTCATTGGGATAGAGGCGTTCATCAAGACCGCCGTTTGCCAGATAGACATCTCTTCTGAAGGCAAGATTACAGAGGATGAGCTCGCTGTCGTCCGTGTCGCGCCGCTGCCCGTAACGGCGATAGCGGTTTCTTATTGCCCCCCCTCCGAAAGCTGAGGACAGCGCCCATGCTATTGCCTTCTGGAAAGGGGTGTCAGTTGCCGGAGTTAGCGATGGGCCACCGACAACGGCAACCGCCGGATCAGCAAAAGCCGCCGAGACGCGCTTGAGCGCATCAGCCTGTACCAGGGCGTCATCATCAAGAAAGTAGAGGATATTCCCCCGTGCCGCTGCCGCTGCCCTGTTGCGCTGCCGGCTTGGCCTGTTCCCTTCAGCAATAAGTACTTCATAAGCCGGTGAATCGCCAGCAAGCCGCTGCAGAGGCTCAAGGGCGGCAACATACCCACCCGGCTTTACCGGTATAATGATTGATATTTTCACACGTTGCACAGTAGCATAGTGAGCATGACGTGACAAGTTCTCTGCCGCAAAATGGCAGTTTGCAGTTTCCAGCAGATCTATGTATGATGACTGCAACAAGCAGTTGGAGAACACCTTGAAATGATTCAGTTTGCTGTCTCGGCAACCAAGCAGAAGCTGCTGTACGAACGCATGTCCCAGCTTGGCGTCAGCGAGAGCGAGTTTGCAGAAAAATTCATCCGCTCATCCGGTGCGGGCGGCCAGCATGTCAATAAAACCTCCACAGCGGTACATATCGTCCATCTGCCCACCGGCCTCGAAGTCAAGTGCTCGCGGGAGCGGAGCCAGTCGCTCAACCGCTTTCTGGCCCGCAGGGAACTTCTGGAGAAGATAGCCGCGCAGCTTGGCATTGCTACCAGCGGCGATCTGCAAGCTGCCCGGATCAAGCGGCAGAAGTCGCGGGCAAAAAGAAGAAGAGCCGCTGCCAGGGAAGAGTCCGCATGATACAAGAGATCACCCGCCTGCTTGAATTCGATAAAATCATCGACCGGATGAAGCAGTTTGCCCACTCTCCGGCAACCCTGCGACTTCTCGAAGAGATAGCGCCGCTCCCCTCACGGCCGCAGATTGAACTCAGACTGGCGCAGATCGAAGAGACACGGGCGCTCGCAGCCGCAGGCATCTGCCTCCCGATCGAACATTTTGCCGACATCACCGGCATCATTGATCGAGTCCGCCCGAAAGGTTCGCTGCTCGGCACTGACGAGCTTCTTGTGCTCATCCCGCTGCTGCAGGTATCGAGACGGATAGCCGCCCTGCTGCAGTACCGCAGCGACATTCCTCTTCTCAAGGAACTCGCCGCGGATATTCACGGTTTTCCGGACATCCTGGGACCTCTCGAACAGACCATAGCGGCTGACGGCGGGCTGCTTGATACCGCTTCCGAGCACCTTTTCAACCTTCGCAAAAACAGCAGAAACCTGGCAGCAAGAATTCGCAAGCGTCTGGAGGAGATCGTCAGGGAAAGGGAAACCGCTATTTTCCTGCAGGATGACTTCATCACCCAGAGAAACGGCAGATGGGTGATCCCGGTCAGAATGGACTCAAAAGGAATGGTGCCGGGGGTGGTACATGATGTCTCCAACTCCGGCGAGACCGCCTTTATGGAACCGATAGAAATCATCGGCATCGTCAACGAGCTTGAAAATATCAGTGCGGAAGAGAAAGCCGAGCAGATACGGATTCTGAAAGAGATTGCCGGCTGGATTCGGGAGGATGCCGATGCCTTGCTGGCAGATTTTCGTGCCCTGGTACAGCTGGATTTTATCAATGCCGCCGGACAGTTCGCTGACCTTGTTAACGCCGGCATTCCGCAGATTGCCGATGAATTTATGATTAATATTCAAAACGGTCGCCATCCACTGTTGGCTCTCATGCAAAAGGAGCGTGGCGGCAGCGCTGTCGTCCCTCTTGATCTGCGCCTTGGCGGCAGTTCGCCCAACAGGGTGCTGCTGATTACCGGGCCGAATACCGGCGGCAAGACGATCGCCATCAAGACTGCCGGGCTGCTCCTGCTGATGGCACAGTCGGGCCTTCCCGTCCCCGCCGACAACAGCTCTGTTTTCCCTGCTGCGGGCAGACTGCTTGCCGATATCGGCGATGACCAGTCGATCGAAGAGAGCCTGTCAACCTTCTCGGCACACATCGGCAAAATTTCCAGGATTGTTGAACGCGCCGACCAGAGGACGATTGTGCTGCTGGACGAGCTCGGCACCGGTACCGACCCATTACAGGGGGGGGCGATTGCCTGCGCAACGCTTGCCGACCTCATGAGCCAGGGCGCCCTTGTCCTGGCCACAACCCACCTGACCGACATTGTTACTTTCGCTCACAAGACCAGCGGCATGGCAAATGCCGCCATGGAATTCGACCGCAACCGGCTCATCCCCTGTTACCGGCTGATCATGGGGGAACCGGGCGAGTCACATGCCATTGATATCGCCAGACGCTGCGGCCTTCCCGAAAGAATTCTGCAGCAGGCGCAGCAACTCGCCGGCACAATGGAATCAGAATTTCACACTCTTCTGGCCGAATTGAAAGAGAGCCGTATGAAAAACGAGCTCCTGCTGGCAGCAACCATGCAGCGCGAAAAACTGCTGGCCGCAAAGGAGAGTCAGGCGGAGCAGGCCCTGCATGATATCGCCAGAAAAGCGGCCGAATCCAGATTGAAAGCCCTTGCCGATGCGAAAAACCTGGTGAATGCTGCCAGGGCCGAAATCAACCGCATCCTTGATGAGGCCAGGAGAGAGAAAAGCCGCAAAACTGCGGCAGCGATCGCCTCGCTGGAAGCCGGACTTGACAGCGAAATCCGGAAAATCCACCCGGAGCAGCGGCTTGACCTTGAAAAGCTGCGGCCGGGAGCCACCCTTTTTATTCATCTGCTCGGCCGCAACGCCACTCTCCTCGCGATTGACAAGAAACATGAGCGGCTGCGCATCAACGCCGGGAGCCTGGAAATGGAAGTTCCCTTTGGCGGCGTCTCCGCACCGCGAGAGGAGCCTAGATCCGCAAAGACCGGCGGCAGAAAATCTCCGCCGAACCTGGCAGCAGCGGCAACGGAACTGAACCTGATCGGCTGCAGGGTTGATGAAGCAGTGGCACAGGTTGACCGGTTTATTGACGATGCCATCCTGAACGGCTCTAGAGAAGTGCGCATCATTCACGGCAAAGGAACCGGAGCGCTGATGCGGAGTGTCCGGGAGCAGCTGTCGCGCAGTCAGCAGATAGAGAGTTTCAGGCCGGGAGAAGCTTTTGAGGGCGGGGACGGTGTAACCGTGGTAATCCTGCAGGGATGAGGACATTGCGGCCGGTCGGGAGCGCTTTCGGACCGGCCGCAACGGAGCACAAAAAAGGTCGCCGGGCATTGCCGCGGCGACCTTTTACTTATTCGACAAAGCTTTTCAGCTTCTTTGCCCTGCTCGGATGACGCAGCTTGCGGAGCGCCTTCGCCTCAATCTGTCGAATCCTTTCGCGGGTAACCGCAAAATCCTGGCCGACCTCTTCCAGCGTATGATCACTCTTCTCACCGATACCGAAACGCATTCTCAGCACCTTTTCTTCCCGCGGCGTGAGGGTTGAAAGAACCCTGGCGGTCTGCTCGGAAAGATTGGCCTTTATGACCGCTTCCAAAGGCGAGACGACCCCCTTGTCCTCGATGAAGTCGCCGAGGTGCGAGTCTTCCTCCTCGCCGATCGGGGTTTCCAGGGAAATCGGTTCCTTTGCGATCTTCAACACCTTGCGGACCTTGTCCAGAGGGAGTTGCATCCTTTCGGCTATCTCCTCCGGAGACGGCTCCCGCCCTATTTCCTGAACAAGCTGGCGGCTGGTGCGGATCAGCTTGTTGATAGTCTCTATCATATGCACAGGTATGCGGATGGTTCTGGCCTGATCGGCAATCGCCCTGGTGATCGCCTGCCTGATCCACCAGGTTGCATAGGTCGAAAACTTGTAGCCCCGCTGGTATTCAAACTTGTCAACCGCCTTCATCAGGCCGATATTCCCTTCCTGAATCAGGTCAAGAAACTGTAAACCGCGATTGGTATATTTCTTTGCTATGGAGACGACCAGCCTGAGATTTGCCTCGACGAGTTCCGACTTTGCCTGCTTTGCCTTGCATTCGCCCTGCTCGACCGCCCGGAGAGCCTGGGCAAGCTCACATGCCCTGAAGCCGGACTCCTCCTCAACCTTTCTCAGTTTTTTCTCCAGGCTGACAAGCTTCTTTTCAAATTTATGGGCATCTTCATCGGAAAATTTCAGGGAGAAAATGAATGCCTGCACCTCCCCTTTCTGCCTTTCCGGGGCGGTCAGGAACGAGGAAAAGACCGCCGCTTTCACCTCTGCTTCACGCTCAAGGTCGGCTACTTCGCGGATTATTCTGTCCACCTTGCCGGAAAGCTCTTTCAGGCGCAGTGATATTTTTTCAATATGACGGTCTTTGAGGCGCAGCGATTTTACCAGTTCGGCGAGCCTCAGTTTCAGGACATTTTTTTCTTCGGCCAGCTGTGCGGCAGTCTCTGCGGTCAATGTCTCCGCATCCTGTTCGAGAATAATGGCGTCCATCCTGAGGTCAATCTCGCGGATCTCATCCATTATCTCCAGCAGGCGATTGCGCTGATGATCAACTTCATCATCCTCAAGCACCTCTTCCTCAACCTCCTTGCTGATATCAGCGCCGTTTATCTGAAATTTCCGCAGCCGGTCACCAAGCAGGACCATCTCTTTGAGGGTTATCGGGGTATTAAGGATGACTCCGGCAACATCACGCTCCCCGTCTTCTATACGCTTGGCGATTTCCACTTCGCCCTCTCTGGTCAGGAGCGAAACAGAACCCATCTCGCGCAGATACATCCGGACCGGATCACTGGTTCTGCCCAGCGTTCCCGGCTCAAATTCCTGCTCCTCCTGCTCCCCTTCAGCCTCCTCCTCATCATCCATATCGAGTTTGGCCTTGGGAATCTTCACCTTCTGCACGGTGTCGACAATCTCTATTTCCATTTCGCCGAACATGCTCATGACATCATCAATCTGCTCGGAAGAGACAAGATCGGGGGGAAGAAGATCATTTACCTCTTCGTAGGTCAGGAAACCTTTCTCTTTCCCCATATCGATAAGCTGCTTTACCTCTTCAATACCCTTTTTTGCCATGAAATTCCCCTTGTGAAGGCGGATAAATTATATTATGCGGCGGTCGGCATGTCTGCCGGCTCATGCAATCCAAAATCTTCCATCTATGATAATTGTGATTTTCTGTTTCGCAAGCCATTCAGTGCTTCAAGTATCTCCCAATACCGCGGGGAGTCTGAATCGAGCCGGAGCATTTCATTGCGCAGGCCCTTCGCATCGGTCGTCTTCAGCGCTTCCCGCTCCAGCGATCTGCAGAAATCGTGCAGCGCCCGGCCGGGATCGTCAATGTCTGCCAGATGGGAGTCGTCAACCAGCAATGCTGCCAGAGGCCGTAACGGCCCTGATTCTGCCGCAGCATCAATAATTCCGGCACAATCGGGCTTCTCCCCCGCAGCGGCAGCCGCCATGATGCTGACAGCAACGCTGCGCAACTCAGCCGGAAGAAGCTCGGCAGCGCCGGTTTTCCCGAACTCTCCGGCAATTTCCGGATAGCGGAACAGGAGGGCGACCAGAGACTCGGCAACGCCGGCAGTGCCGCGCAACGCCGCGGCTGTCGCCGTGCCGGTTTCGGCAGCCTGTCCCACCCTGCCCAAAGACCTGATGTCAACCGCCAGAACTCTTGCCAGTTCCCGGGAGTACAGATCCCGCTCGACCGGGTCGGCAACTTTCTGCAGCATCACCCGGAAACGGTCGGCCACAGCTTTCTTGCCGGCAACATTGCCGGTATCCTCTTCGGTAACCAGCTGCCGGAGATAGTAATCCAGCGCCGGACGGGATCGGTCAAGCAGCTCGGTGAACTGCGCCGCGGAATGCTTTGCCAGAAAGCTGTCCGGATCCTCGTTGGGCGGCAGCTCTATGACAAAGCACGGCATCTGTTCGGCAAGGATAAGCTCCATCGCTCTCACGGTGGCTTTGCCCCCGGCGCTGTCGCCGTCAAAAAGGAGATACACCTTGTCGGCGTAGCGCCTGATAACCTGCAGATGCCCTCTGGTCAAGGCAGTGCCGCAGGTGGCAACGACGTTTTTTATGCCCGCCCGGTAGATCGCCAGATGATCGAAATAGCCCTCGACAATAACTGCCGCGCGGAGTTCCCGCATCGCCTGCTTTGCCAGGTCAGCGCCGAACAGCACCTCACTCTTGACATAAATAGGTGATTCAGGTGAATTTATGTACTTTGGCAGCGAATTGTCAAGTACCCGGCCGCCAAAACCGATCGGTTGGCCATACACATTGGCAATCGTAAATATCAGCCGGTTTCTGAAAAGATCGAAATAGCCGCTGCCGCTGCTCTTGCGCTTGATGAGACCGAGCTTTTCGACCTGCTCCAGCGCCACACCCCGCTGTTTCAGAAACGAGGCGAGTCCATCCCAGCTCTCTGCAGCGTAGCCAAGACGATAGGCGGTAAAAAGACTGCTGTCTATACCGCGGCCGGCAAGATAGCGCCGCCCGTCTTCCCCGGCCGTCTCACGGGCGAGAATGTTGGCGTAGTAGCCCGCCGCCAGAGCAACAATGCCCAGCTGCTGCTCTTTTTCATCCTTGCGGCGCAGCTCCGTAACGCTGAGGGGACGGTCCTCTATCTCAACCCCGACCCGTTTTGCCAGAAGTTTTACCGCTTCCGGGAAAGAGAGCCCCTCCATCTTCATCACAAATGTTACGGCATTACCGCCGACTCCGCAACCGAAGCAGTGAAATATTCCCCGGGCCGGGTTGACATTGAAAGACGGGGTTTTCTCCCCGTGAAACGGACAGAGTCCCTGAAAATTGGCGCCTGATTTCTTCAGGCTCATGTAATCGGAGATGACTTCGACGATGCCGGCCCGTTCACGAACTTCGGCAATCTTCTCTTCCGGAATCATCATGCCGCTAATCCTTCGAAGCGCCGGCAGGCTTCGTCCTGTTTACTCCAGATGCTGGTTTCAGCAATTCGGGAAGCCCCCCCCAGCCGGCCACGATCTCCTTGCCTGTTTCAAGAAAAGGTGCCGCTGTTCTTGAACGGAGGATATAGCCGCGGAACTTTTCCGGTGCCGGCTTGCTGGCACCGAAATAAAGCGCCAGGCAGATGATGAATGCCCCCTCCAGAAAGCCGAGCGCCACACCGCCAACCCTGTTGACGCCTCCCAGCAGAATTATCCGGAACATGACGGTAAGAATATGGCCGAGAAGAAAGAAGAGCAGCCCTATCAGCAAAAATATGAAGATGAAGGAGAGGATTGTTGCCAGATAGTGCGGCAGATGAATAAGATTGCGGCTGGCATCGGCAAGATAGATGTGGTATTTGATTGCAGCCCAGCCGCCGAGCAGAAACCCCATGAGGGAGCATATCTGACGAACAAGACCCTTGGTGAAACCCTTGTAAACAAATCCCGCCAGAATCAGCCAGATAAGAATGTCAACGAGATTCATCGGTCCCCCGACATCACAGCAGTATCGGTGCCTGTCCCATAAAGTAAAGTAGGGGCAATTACAGAAATTGCCCCTACCCGGATCAGATGACTTCGCCTGCGTGCTGCTCTCAACAGAGCCATAAAGGCCTAGTCTACCATCTTGCGCTGTTTTTTGAGCGCGCGCTTCCGCGCAGCAATCGCCTTTTTCTTCTTCTTGATACTCGGCTTTTCAAAATGCTCACGCTTGCGGACATCCGAAAGGACTCCCGCCTTTTCGCACTGCTTCTTGAACTTCTTGAGCGTAAGCTCAAAAGGCTCAGTATCTTTTACCTTGATTCCCGGCATTCATAGTCACCCCCCCCTCTTTCAATTTTCAACCCAGGGTAGGCCGGTCTTACATACAAAGGTTGTTAATACTATGCAAGTCTTGAGTTGTTGTCAATGAAATTTATGCATTTCCGGGCCTGCCGGGACTGAGTGGCGGCGGTATTCCCCTGCAGCATCAACTCGCGCTTGCACCCTGCCGCTAGCCGAGCGCCGTGCCGGGCGGCGGCGAGGATAGTCTGCCGCAAAGCTCATTGAACGCCTTGCCGCCGAGCTTGAGCTCAACCGGCTGGCCGCTGTCCTGAAAGCCGATAATGACGATGCCGCCGAGGAACTGGTTTTCCATCTCCGCATACAGCACCGCTGCTGGATCCAGCAGCAGGTTGCCGGACTGGATGAAGCCCCTGTCCCGGAGAGTCTCCACCAGGTACTCCTGCTCGCCTTTCCGCACCTTTCTGAAGAGCTGATGGCGGATAAACGTTCCTGAAAACCAGATATCCATCAGTCTGCTGTCGTCCGTTACCAGCGGGTTGTCAGCCGGGGTGGTGATCTGCAAGGCAACTATCCGGTCAGCGTTAATATAGCGGGTCATGAAAGCGAATCTCCCTCTGCTCAGAATTCGGCGTGACGCGGTGTCCGCGGAAAAGGGATGACGTCACGGATGTTTTCCATGCCGGTAAGGTACATGATAAGCCGCTCGAATCCAAGTCCAAAACCGGCGTGGGGCGTTGATCCCCAGCGGCGGGTATCGAGGTACCACCAGAGCGCGGCCGGATCGATCCCGGTTGCCAGCATCCGCTCCGTCAGCAGATCAAGCCGCTCCTCCCGCTGGCTGCCGCCGATAATCTCGCCGACCTTCGGCACCAGCAGATCCATGGCAGCGACCGTCCTGCCGTCATTGTTCTGCCTCATGTAGAACGCTTTGATATCCTGCGGGTAATTGATCAGGAAGACCGGACCGTTGACAATTTTTTCGGTGATGTAGCGCTCATGTTCGGACTGCAGATCGACCCCCCAGGCAACCGGAAACTGGAAGGATACCGGCGCGTGCTCCAGCCGCCTGACCGCTTCACTGTACTCCATGATCTCAAAGGCAGAGTCGGCAACCCTGCGAACCCTCTCCAGCAAACCCTTTTCAATCTGGGCATCAAAGAACGTCATGTCTTCGCTGCAGTTTTCCAGCACATGCCGACAGAGATAGCGGAAAAAATCCTCTGCCAGACGGGCATCGTCGAGAAGATCGGCGAACGCCATCTCCGGTTCGATCATCCAGAATTCCGCGGCATGACGGGCGGTGTTGGAGTTTTCGGCGCGAAATGTCGGCCCGAAAGTGTAGATGTCGGCAAAAGCCTGGGCAAAAAGTTCCCCCTCAAGCTGGCCGCTGACGGTAAGGCTGGTCGGCCGGCCGAAGAAATCCTCGCTGCAATCGACAGTCCCGGCAGGCAGCGGCGGCGCCTGGGAGCTGAGCGTGGTCACCCGGAACATCTCGCCGGCCCCTTCGCAGTCGCTGGCGGTGATGATCGGCGTATGCACATAGAGGAAGCCTCGCTCGGCAAAGAAGCGGTGCACGGCATGCGCCAGGGAGGAGCGCACCCGGAACACAGCGCCGAAAGTGTTGGTGCGCGGGCGGAGATGGGCGATTGTCCGCAGATATTCGAAAGAGTGGCGCTTCTTCTGCAGCGGATACGCCTCATCTGCCGCCCCGATCAGCTCAAGCCTTCCGGCCGCAAGTTCAAGCGTCTGCCCCTCGGCCGGCGATTGCCGCAGGGTGCCGTCCACAGCCACTGCGCTGCCGGTAGCAATGCGGCAGATCTCCGCAAAGCCTTCCAGACTCTTTTCAACCACGACCTGCAGCGAGACGAGGCAGGAGCCGTCATTCAGAGCGATGAAGGCTATCTCTCTGCCGGCGCGCACCGAGCGCACCCACCCTTTGACCGTGACCGGTGTGCCACACTCCCCCCCCTGCAACAGATCAACTACCCTGTTTTGTCTCACAGCGGCACATCCTCCCTACCAATGAATTTGCACAGCCCCGGAACGCGGAGCACAGCGGATAACTGTGGACCGTACAGTTGACCGGAGCGCTTCTCTGGTTTATATTCACCCCATGAAACTGATTGTCATCCTGATACTGCTCCTGCTGGCCTCGCCGGCAGCTGCGGCAAACTCTTCCCGGAATTTCGGCGGCATCGGCATTGACGGTGCGCCATGGGCCGACGGCAGGATTGTCGTCAAGCAGGTGGTAGTCGGCGGACCGGCGCATCTTGCCGGGATAAAGGCCGGCGACGTCATCACCCATATTGATGGCAAGGCGACCGAAGGGAGCAACTTCAAGGAGATGGTCGACTATCGCCTGCGCGGCATCGCCGGCACCCCGGTAACAATTGTCGTCCGCCGTCCCGGCGAGCTGAAGCCGTACACCTTTACCCTGACAAGGCGGCAACTGGTAATTCCGCCGAAACAGTAGCTCTCAGCCTACGCTCTGGCACCCATCTTTTTCACATCACCCCGGTAATTGCAGAGAATGATCCCCAGAGCATCGACCTTGTCTCGCACTTTCCTGCTGAGCAGGGCGGCAAGCTCTGCCGTCTGCCGGTAATCCGGCACCAGGGGATCGTCGCTTGCCGCCGGATGCAGGTAGATTTCGGTGACCCCCTCCTGCAGCGTATCAAGCGCTTTGAGCAGATACTCCTCCGTCATTCTGCCGGAGTTCAGCAACCCCTTCACCTCGGCGGCAAAACCGATGCGGTGCCGCTGCAGTTCCGGCCGGCAGCGGCCGGCAAGGCGCCCGAAGATGAAGGCGTCCGCAGCCTTGCCGACAGCGCGGCCGCAAGAGAGCCGCAGTTCACTGCCGAGACGCTCACGGCT
>JAGFXN010000104.1 GCA_017861215.1 Deltaproteobacteria bacterium
AATAGATGCTGATAAAGTATAGCAGACAGCAGTCATTTGAGAAGTCGGGAGGGGGACTCCTGAATCGGTTGTGCGACAGGAGCGCTGGCGAGAAGGGTGCTAATTGTTCGCCGGCAGCCTTGCGTTGGCCATGAACAACTCAGGGCAGCCGGCGGCGTGACGCCTGCAGGGAAGATACAGCCGTTGCCGTGAACCGCCACTGCAGGATTTCTGAACTCCGGCGGTGGCGGGCGGGAACAGGTTGAACATTGTGATGTTGCGTGGTAATGCTGTATGGGCAGTGCTAGTCGCGTCCGGCGCGTGGAGAACAGTTGTTGCTCAATATCCGGCGGACGGAGAGTGATTCGCAGGCTGATAAGCCCTCTGCAGATGAAGGGAGAGACAACCGCTGACGGTTATTGGTTGAGAATGGAGAATAACCTCGAACATATTCCGCCCGGTCAGGACGACTGGCTGACAATCGACCCCGCACTGATCGACGGCTCTTTGCGGCAACCGCCCGCACAACGGGTTCGCTTGTGGAGCCTGGTCCTGGATGCGCGCTATCTGCCCTGCCAGCTGCAGGAGCAGCACGGCTCGATGCATCTGCTGGTGCCGCCTGACCGCTTTGCAGAAGCCTGCCAGGAATTACGCTGCTTTGAACGTGAAAACCGGCACTGGCCGCCTCCCCTGCCGCCCCCGCGCCAGATGGTCGAAAATACCCTGGCGACACTCTCGGTCCTGCTGCTGCTGGCCACCTTCCACAACATCACCCGTCTGGACATCCAGGATGCGGCCGGCTTCCCCATCGACTGGCTGGCCAGCGGCCGCGCCGATGCCGCCAGGATACTTGACGGGGAGTGGTGGCGGCTGGTGACGGCCCTGACGCTGCACAGCGACGTGGTACACCTGCTCAGCAACCTTGCCATCGGCGGCGTATTTGTGCTGCTGCTCTGCCGCGAACTCGGTTCCGGCCTGGCCTGGACGCTGCTGCTGGCAGCCGGCGTCAGCGGCAATGCGCTCAACGCCTGGCTGCACTCCGGCGCACATCTTTCCGTAGGCGCTTCTACGGCAGTATTCGGTGCTGTCGGCATCCTGGCGTCGCTCAGCCTGGTACGTCATCGACTGCACCGGCAGCGGCGCTGGGCTCTGCCGGTTGCGGCAGCGCTGGCACTGCTCGCACTACTCGGCACCGAGGGGAAACAGACCGATCTCGGGGCACACCTGTTCGGTTTTGTGAGCGGGCTGATTTTCGGGGTACTGGCGGAGCGCATGATCGCCAGATACGGCCAGCCGGGGGCAATGCTGAATGCCCTGCTGGCTCTGCTCAGCGGGTTGATCGTGGCGGCGGCATGGCTGGCGGCAGTAGCGGCCGGCTGATCAGCAGAGCCATGCAGACAGTTACTTCTGATTGCTGCGCAGCAGCGTGAAGAGCAGATACCACACTATCCAGACATTCGCGACCAGAACCGTGACCCTGGGCCAGGTTATCCCCTGCAGGAGTTCATAGATCTCTACCGGCAGGTATATCCCCCCGGTAAGCGCCCCGAACCATTCTGCCCAGCGACGCTGCAGCCAGAGGCCGGCAGCTTCGGCAAGACGGACCAGCGCGTAGGTGATTGCCGCTGCAGCCATGGCCCAGAGACTGGCGTCGTTGATCTTCTCGCTCAGGTCGAGAAATATGCGCGGGTAATGACTGGCGGGATTCAGATGAAGATGCTGGACGAGCAGCGCCGCAGCATGATGGATATCTTTGTGGATCAGGGAAAGGAGGCCGAAGCCGGTCAGCAGGACGAGAACTCCTTTGCCCCCCTCGAACATGGCTGCCAGGCGGAGTCCGGCAATGCCGCGCGCCTTTTTTCCATGGCTTCTCCGTGTCATGAGCAGCGGCCGCACTTGTCGCCGGCTGATACTGCCAGCTCAGCGCCGCAGCCGGCGCAGGCGTTCGGCCACTCCGGATGTCCGGCAGCAACGGCGCGTTTGTGCGCCTCCAGCCTGGTAACCTCTGCTTCCATTTCATCGTTGTACTGTGATTCAAACACGGCTGCTTCCTCTGAAGATAGTATTTGCCTAGCGGCTGACAACTATGTTGGCAGTCTGCAACGTCAGGTCGAAGACCACCATTGCTTTCTTCTCCTGCAGTTGCCGGAGCACCTGCGCGATCTTGTCGTCAAGGGTATAACCGGCATCGCCCAGATCTTCCCATTCCCGCGTGACGAATTCGCTGATCAGGCTGCGCAGGGTGTCAGGGTTGATACGTTCAAAAGAAATTTCCACCCCGTTTTCCGGCCGGCCATGATGCTCATCGTAGTGAATCTCTATGTCGCGCTCGTCCATGCGTCAGCAGACCCCGGTAATTTCGTAGCTGGTCCGGTTTGTACCGGTCCCCACCTCAACCGTATCACCGCTGGTCTTGCCAAGCAATGCCCTCCCCAGAGGTGAGGCGGGAGTGATGACTACTACCTCGGTGCGGCCGAGCATAACCTTCAAACCACCCTCCAGCGGACCGATAAAGAAAACCTTTGCGGTACCATCCCCGGCGGCAACGGAAACCAGCGCCGTCAGGCGGACCTGCTCATCATCCACGGCAAGCAGGCGCAGCTGCCGGTAGACCGCAATGGCCTGCCGGATACTGCCGGCCCGGTTTGCCTGCCCTTGCGCCACATAGGATGTTTCCAGCGCCAGGGTATCGTACTTGTTGTCCGGAATGCTCTCGGCGTGGGTGGCAGCCGCATGGGCAGTCCTGGCCGCAGTGAACAGCACCTCTAGGTCATGGCTGAGTTGTGAGATGATGCGCTGCACCAGCTCTTTCTTATTCATCACCAGCAATACCTTTCGCGGAATGCCGCGTTTCGCGCCTGGCAAAGCAGTCATTCAGGCCGAGTCGTTGCGACTCCCGTACGCAGGATACCACCGACAAGCTACGACTATCCTCGGTCATACAGCCCTTCTTGTCAATAGTCTCTGTACTGCATGGCACTTCAACTCCTCTGCTGCCGCTGACATCCTCAGACAGCTGCAAAGCATGCATTGACCCCTGCCAATGCACCGTGATATATTTCCGGCCTATCATGCACGTTCCTGTCACTACAACCTGCTGTTCCCCATGAAAGCCGACACCGCCATCATCGCCCGTGCCGTTACCAAGCGCTACGGCTCCCTGACTGCACTTGACTCCTTCGATCTGGAAGTGGAGCGCGGCACCATCTTCGCTCTGCTCGGACCGAACGGCGCCGGCAAGACTACCCTCATCAGGATACTGACCACCCTGATGCGGCCTACTTCGGGTGAGGCCTTTGTGTCCGGGCTGAATACCGCCCGGCAGGGGAGAGAGATCCGCCGGCAGATCGGCGTGGTCCCGCAGGAGAACAGCCTGGACCGCTACCTGACCGCCCGGGAAAACCTTGAACTGCACGCCAGGCTCCATACCATGGAGCCGAAAAAATACCGGCGACGCATTGACGAACTGCTTGAGCTTTTCGGGCTGGCCGGCCGGCAGCACGATTTCCCCGACACCTTCTCGGGCGGGATGCAGCGCCGTCTGGTCGTTGCCAGGGCACTGATCCATGAGCCGATGGTACTCTTCCTCGACGAACCGACCACCGGTCTCGACCCCCAGTCACGGCGGGCCGTATGGGATTACATCCGCTCCATTGCCGGCAGGATGACCATTTTCCTCACCACCCACTACCTGGAGGAGGCGGAACAGCTCTGCGAACGGATCGCCATCATGGACCACGGCAGGCTGATCACCATCGGCAGCAGCGCCGAGCTCAAGGCCCAGCTGACCGGCGGGGCCACCTACGAGATCGAGTTTGCCGACAGGGCTGAACTTTTTGCCGAGGCTCTCCGCAGGATGTCCTGTGTCGGCGGCCTGGAGATCGCGGACAGAGTGGTTACCGTCAAGCTCGAAAGATGGGAATGCCTGGCAGAGGTGGTCTCGGCCCTGAACGGCGCCGAACTGCGGCGCATCTCCCTGCGGGAAAGGACCCTCGAAGAGGTTTTCATCAGCCTGACCGGCAAGGGGGTGCGCGAATGAACCTCAGGGGGGCCATTGCCATCTGGCGCCGGGACATGCTGGTGCTGCGCCGCAGCATCTTCTCGGAACTGGTGGCGGTTGTCGCCTATCCGCTCACCATCTACCTGGCCTTCGGCATCGGCATGCAGGGCTACATCGGCCCGGTCGACGGCGTCTCCTACGGCCTGTTCATCGCTCCGGGACTCATCACCATGACCGCCGTCAACGCCGCCTACAACGAAAGCGTCTGGAGCCTCTGGTTCCACCGCAAGGTCCAGTTCACCATCGAATCCTACCGGGTCACGCCAATCTCGGTTTCGGAGATCGTCATCGCCAAGATCCTGTCCGGCTTCTCCCATGGTCTGGTGAAGGGGCTGGCCGTTGCCCTGGTGATTTTTGCCATTACCCCCTTCCGCTTCCCCCTGACCAGCCTCGTTGCCTATCTCGCCTTTCTGATCCCCGGCTCCGCCCTCTTCTCCTGCGCCGGGGTCATCAGCGGCACTTTGATGGACAAGCCGGAGACCATCGGCCGGGTGGAAGCGGTGCTGATCATGCCGCTCATCTTCATGTCAGGGCTCTTTTTCCCGCTTTCATCATACCCCCCCGCCGTCGCCTCCCTGGTCCGTCTGCTCCCCACAACCGCCCTGTTCGAAGGGGCGCGGCAGACCCTGGTCAACGGCAGCTTCTCCATCCCGTTCAGCGCCAGCCTGTACCTCTTTGCCGCTGCCGCCTTCGCGGCGGCGCTGCTGATCTTCCGCAGCAAGCTCGCCGAGTAGCAGGGAGCAGCCATGTCAACCCCGATACCGATATATCCAGCTGCCAGACCCCTGGAACTCGCCGACAAGAGGCTTTTCCAGGAGCATTTCCGCGCCCTGCAACCGCTGGTGTCGGAGCTCTCCTTCGCCAATCTGTTCCTGTTCCGCCAGGCGCACCACTATAGCGTCACCGCCGTTGCCGACAGCGTGGTGATCTTCGGCTGCGGCTATGACGGCCAGCCCTATTTTCTCCCGCCAATCTCCGGCGAGCGGGGAGCAGCAGCCTGCCGGCTGCTGCAGGAGGGGCACACCCTCTACGGCGCCGACGAGCCGTTCCTGGCGGACAACCTGGAGGGTGGCGGCTTTGCACTGGCCGCAGACCGGGACAATGACGACTACCTCTACCTGAGGAGCGAACTTGCCGAACTTCCCGGCAATCGTTTCCACAAGAAAAAAAACCGGATCAACTATTTTGCCTTGCGGCACAATTTCAGCGTCGAACCCTATGCCACAAGCCATCTGCCGGGAGCTCTGCAACTGCTGGACGAGTGGCAGCGGGTGCACGTGGACGGCATGAGCCGGTCGCTGGCCGCAGAAACAGCGGCAACCCGCGAAGGGCTTGCGCTTGCCGAAGAGCTGGGTCTTAATGGAGTGGTGGTGCTGACAGGGGGGAAAGTTGCCGCCTTTGCCCTGGGAGAGCAGCTGAACGACACGACAACCGTCTGCCACTTCGAGAAGGCCGACCCTTTTCTTGAGGGGCTGGCCCAGCTGGTGAACCGTGAATTCAGCCGCAGTCAGCCCCCTGCCTGCACCTGCATCAACCGGGAACAGGACCTGGGGGAGAGGGGGCTGCGGGAGGCGAAACTTTCCTACCACCCGGTCGGCATGGTCAGGAAGTTCCGGGTCAGGCAGGCGGGATGACACCCGCTGCCCGCCCGAACACGGCCCATGCAAGAGCAGGGTCTTGCCTTTTTACTCATGCAGATTACTGTACGTAGTGCTTCCTGTCCGTTTACTGACCATTATCGAGACCTCCCCAGACACCCTGCCACTGCTCCTGAGGGGTCCGGCCGTCGCCGTACTGGATAATGACCCCGTCTTCCCTCTGGTAGGAGCATGACCAGCCCGGCTTGTCGGCTCCGGGAAAGTCGGGATAGTCGTAGGGGTGCTCAAGGGCATTGTACGGCGCGGCATAGGTGCCGTCATCCCTGGGCGGCGGACACCGCTCCTCACCGACATACCACTTTTGTGCATAGAGCGGCATTACCCCCGGCAACAGTGCAATCAAGCCGACAACAACTTTCATGACGCAAGAGCTGGCGATTCCGGCGACTGTTTTCATCATGATGCTCCCTTCTGGTTAGCGCTCATTCTGTTATTGAGAAAAATTCCCTGTGGCGCGTTACTATCGCTTCGGTGAATAAATATATGAATGGTAGGGGCTCGGCATGCCGCGCCCAATCTGGGGCGGGGGAACCCCGCCTCTACAGCAGGGTTT
>JAGFXN010000006.1 GCA_017861215.1 Deltaproteobacteria bacterium
GCACTTCAAGCCCGAGGAAAATGGTCATCAGGTCGGTGCCTGCGGCCATCAGCATCATACCGACCGTGGCAAAGAGAATCAGCGGGTAAATTTCGCCCTGATTGCACCCTTCGCGGACAATATATCTGTCGGTGATCAGAATGCTCATTGCGGCAGAGATCAGGAAAATAACCTTGAAGAATATGGCAAAGTTGTCTTGGACAATCGTACCGCTGAATCCTTCAAGCGGGTAACCCCATCCTGATACCAGAGAAAAGAGAGTGACGATTATCCCGGCAATGCTGAGGTAACCGAGATACGCCGTGCTCTCCCCCTTTACAAAGACGTTGATCAATAGAAGTGCCATCGCAAAGAGTGAAAGTATCACCTCAGGCGCTATCACAGCCATGTTTATCGCTGGAATAACAATTGTTTCCATCTATTTCCTCCGGTATCTTTTTAGCGGATATTATCTAATAACTGTTACTGCGGATGACCGGCAGGCATCGCTGGATGGCCGGCAGGCATTCCTTCAGGCATCGGCTGGTGTCCGGCGGGCAGCCCGCCTTGCGGCAGCACCGGCATTGCCTGCGGTTGAACAGCGGTAACCGGCTGGGCAAGCCTGGTCTGCTGAATGATTTTATCAAGTGCCGGGGCCATTGTTCTGGTAAAAGGTGTCGGGTAAAGCCCCATGAAGAAAATCATAAAGACCAGTGGAGCCATAATGGCTATTTCTCGTGCATCAAGATCCAGAAGCTTCTGGTTCTTCGGGTTGTCTAGCTTGCCGAACATTACGCGCTGGAACATCCAGAGCATGTAGACGGCAGAAAGGATAACCCCGCTGGAGGCGATGATTGCATACCAGCGCAGGTTGCTTTCAAAAGCGCCGATCAGAACCAGGAATTCACCGACAAAGCCGTTCGTTCCCGGAAGTCCGATGGACGAGAAGGTAACAATCATGAAAATAGTAGCAAAGATCGGCATCTGCTTCGAAAGGCCGCCGAAGTCGGTAATGAGACGTGTATGCCGGCGTTCATAAATGAAACCGACGATAAGGAAGAGTGCGCCGGTGGATACACCGTGATTCAGCATCTGCAGCATGCCGCCCTGCAGGCCCATTTGATTGAGGGAGAATACCCCGAGCATGACGAAACCGAGGTGGGCTACTGATGAGTAGGCAACCAGCTTCTTCACATCCTCCTGCACCATAGCAACCAGTGATGCGTAGATAATGCCGATTACCGAGAGGGTGGCGATCAACGGGGTAAACTTCTCGACGGCATTCGGGAAGAGCGGCATGGCAAAACGAACATAACCGTAGGTACCCATTTTGAGGAGGACAGCGGCAAGTATTACCGAACCGGCTGTAGGAGCTTCTGTATGGGCATCCGGCAACCAGGTGTGCAGCGGAAACATCGGCACCTTGATGGCAAAGGCAAGGGCAAAGGCCAGAAACATCCAGGTCTGGGTAGTCGGGTCAAGGTTCATGCCGAAGAAATTAAGGAGACTGAAATCCGTAACTCCCATACTCAGCCCCTTGAAGTAGAGGACGATCAGGGCAACAAGCATGAGCAGCGAGCCGACCATGGTGTAGATGAAGAACTTGACTGCAGCGTAAATCCGGTTCTTGCCGCCCCAGATGCCGATGATGAAGTACATCGGGATCAGCATGACTTCCCAGAAGATGTAGAAGAGAAAAAGGTCAATCGATATGAACGCGCCGATCATGCCGACCTGGAGCAGAAGCAGGCAGGCCATGTACCCTTTCACCTTTTCTTCCACAGCTTTCCAGGTGGAGAGCACGGCAATCGGCATGATGAACGTGGTAAGCATTACCAGCCAGAGGCTGATGCCGTCAATACCGACATGATAGTTCATCCGGAACGGACCTGCCTGTATCCAGGGCATGTTCAGAACAAACTGATAGTCGGCATTGGTAACGAAGCCGGTAACCAGCGGCAGCGACACAAGGAAAGTAAGGATTGTCACTGCAAGGGTGAACCCTCTCAACAGTCCATGATTCTCGCCGGGGATGAACAACAGCACGAGTACCCCCGCGAGAGGGAGAAAGGTTATCAGGCTGAGAATAACTTCATTCATTGAATCTGCTCCTTTATTATCTCAACAGTCAAAGTCTCTTAACGGAACACATAAAAAGCTAGGATCGCTACTACGCCAAGTGCCATCCCCATAGCATAGTTATGCACATAGCCGGACTGAAGTCCCTTTAGTGCGGCGGCAAAACCCATCACCAGCTTCGCGGTTCCGTTGACAACTCCGTCAACAATCACTACGTCAAACCCTTTCCAGAGAAGATTGCCGAACGCTTTGCAAGGGTTAACGAAGATAAAATCGTACAGTTCGTCGATGTACCATTTGTTAAAGACGAATCTGTACAGTGTCGGGAACGTTGCGGTGAACTTCTCCGGAAGACTCCTGTTGGCCATATACATGGTAAATGCAATGGAAATACCGATGAGGGCAATGACTACCGAGCCGGCCATCAGCCCGAACTCAAGCGCATGGGAATGATGTGCGCCAGTGTGAGCATATTGTTTGCCATATTCGTTCGCAAGTTCAAAGACAGGATCAAGCCAGTGCTCGAAATAGTTGGGCAGCATACCCAGCAGTTTCGGCATGCCGATATAGCCGCCGACCACTGCGAGCAAGCCAAGTACCATTAGCGGGATGGTAATTACCAGCGGTGACTCGTGGAGATACTCCTTGACCTTCGGGTTGATCCGGCACTCACCGAAGAAGGTCATGAATACCAGCCGGAACATGTAGAACGCCGTAAAGCATGCGGCAACACAGCCGACACCCCAAAGGACTATATTCACTCCGCCGTGATACGGGTTGGCAAATGCCTGCCAGAGAATCTCGTCCTTGGAGAAGAAGCCGGAGAAACCGGGGATACCGGCAATGGCTATGGTAGACACAAGGAAAGTAATGAAGGTAATCGGCAGCGCCTTACGCAGGCCCCCCATATTGCGCATGTCCTGCGCATCGTCATGGAGGTGCCCTTTATGCAGGGCATGGTGCATGGCATGGATGACCGAACCGGACCCGAGGAACAGGCAGGCCTTGAAGAAAGCGTGGGTCATCAGGTGGAAGATACCGGCACCGAAAGCTCCGACCCCCATTGCCAGAAACATGAACCCCAACTGGGAAACGGTCGAGTATGCCAGAACTCTCTTGATATCATTCTGGGCGGTACCGATGGTAGCAGCAAAGATCGCTGTAGCTGCGCCGACTACAGCAACCACCAGCATTGTCTCCGGAGCCTTGATGAAGACGAAACTCATTCTGCCGATCATGTACACACCGGCGGTAACCATGGTGGCGGCATGGATGAGTGCCGATACCGGTGTCGGACCTTCCATCGCGTCAGGCAGCCAGGTAAAGAGTGGAATCTGGGCTGATTTACCGGTAGCACCGACAAAGAAGCAGAGCGTAGCGATAGTGACGATGCCACCATAAGGGAGGAGGTGGGAGGCTGCCTTAATTTCAACGAAATTGACTGTCCAGATATTGTGATTACTGCCAAGCCACCAGTACAGCAGAAAAAGCCCGAGGAGAAAGCCGAAGTCACCGACCCTGTTCATGACGAAGGCTTTCTTGGCAGCATCGCCGGCCGACTTCTTCTCAAAGTAATAACCGATCAGCAGGTAGGAACAGAGACCAACTCCCTCCCAGCCGATGAACATGACAAGCATGTTGGCGCCGAGTACAAGGAGAAGCATCGACATGCAGAAAAGATTCAGGTAGGCGAAGAATCGGTAAAACCCCTCTTCGCCATGCATGTAGCCGATTGAGTAGAGGTGGATGAGCGTACCGACTCCGGTAACTACCATAATCATGACAGCGGATAAAGGGTCCACCAGAAAAGCCATGTCAGCCTTGAAACTGCCGGCCTGGATCCAGGTGTATACCACCTTCTCGAATACCCTCTGTTCGGCGGGCATACCGACCAACTGCATCAGGATTCCACAGGAGACGAGAAACGACAGGAATATCATCAGCGTGCCGAGGCCGCCGATAACCGTCTCGTTCTTGATCTTCTTGCCGAATAAGCCGTTGATCAGAAAGCCGATCAGTGGAAAGAGTGGTATGAGCCATACATTGTCAAGCATTACGGACTCCTTGAGTAAAATGATTCTTTTGCAGCACTGCCCTGACTACCACTTCAGCATGTTCATGTCTTCAACATCGTTTGATTCGCGGTTCTTGTAAAAGGCAATCATCAACGCCAGACCGACAGCAGCCTCGGCAGCCGCAACAGTCATTATGAAGAAGACAAAAACCTGTCCGTCGAGATTCCCCAGGAACCTTGAAAAGGCGATAAAAGTGAGATTGACCGCATTCAGCATCAATTCAACACACATGAAGATGACGATGGCATTCCTGCGAGTAAGAACACCGATCATGCCGATAGCAAACAGAATTGCGCTTAAGATGAGGTAGCCGTTAAGTGAAACCATGTCTATATCTCCTGACTGCTACAGTTTTTTCTTGGAGAGAATAACTGCGCCAATAATTGCTACCAGCAACAGCACCGAGGTAATCTCGAACGGAAGAAGAAACTCGGTATAAAGAGACTTGCCGATAAGCTCGGTATGTCCGACTTTAGCGATCAAAGCGGAGTCAACAACACCTTTCGTGCCGGTAAGGGAACTTCTCCAGAGCAGATACCAGGTCTGAATGAGCAGCAGGACTCCGGTCATAACACCGAGGAAAAGAGCATGGTTAGTCCTTCCGCCTGACTCGCTCTTGAGATTAAGGAGCATGATGACGAAGACAATCAGAACCATTATGGCGCCGGCATAGACTATGATCTGAATGGCAGCCATGAAATGAGCTTCAAGCATGACATAAAGGGTGGCAAGACAGAAGAAAGTCATGATTAGCGACAGGGCGCTGTTAATCGGGTTCTTGTTGGTTATCACCAGTATGCTGGAGATGATGGCGATTGCAGCCACAAGGCTGAAAAACAAGGTTTCCATTGCTGCTCCTTTATTTCTTTTCTAGCAGTCTTTCTTTATTAAATACAAAATCGGAACGCTGGTAACTGGCAAGTTCAAAGGTCTGAGTCATGCCGATAGCATCAACCGGACAAGCTTCTACGCAGTAACCGCAAAAGATGCAGCGGAGCATGTCGATTTCGTACCTGGCGGCAAACTTGTCATGGTTTGCGTCCTCGCCGGCTTCAACCGTGATACACTTTGCCGGACAGACAGTCGGGCATAGGTAGCAGGCGACACATTTGGCGCTGTTGTGCGAAACCTTCAGCGTGTGAAGTCCGCGAAAATTCGGTGCAACCACCGGCCTCTCTTCCGGGTACTGGAGAGTAATCGGTTTCTTGAAGAGATGTTGCAGTGTTATCAGCAGACCTTTAATAAGGGGTACAATCATTTGCGTATCCTCTCCACAGATTCAGTCGGGGACTTAATGTATACTACTTCTGAAAAAGCGTGATCCAGAATGCATTCCCCATGATAAGAAACAGGGTCAGCGGCAAAAAGACCTTCCAGCCAAGCTTCATCAGCTGGTCGTAGCGGTAGCGTGGGTATGTTGCCCGTATCCAGATACAAATGAACATGAGAACATAGACCTTGGCAATGAAGTTGAGAACAGAAGGCAACGGCCCGTGCCAGCCGCCCAGAAAAAGGGTTGTTGTTACGGCACAGACTGTCACCATATTGGCATACTCTGCCATGAAAAACATGGCGTACTTCATGCTCGAATACTCGGTGCAGAAGCCGGAAACAAGTTCTGTCTCCGCTTCAGGGAGGTCGAACGGTGTCCGGTTGATTTCAGCCAGTGAACAGATGAAGAATAGTATCCCGGCAACGAACAGGAACGGATTGCGGAAGATATACCAGCCGAAAAGTCCCGCCTGGTCGGCAACTATCGCCTGCAGGGAAAGCGACTGGGAGACCATGAAGACGCAGACTATCGCCAGCCCGGCAGCAAGTTCGTAGGAAATCATCTGGGCAGAGGCGCGCAGGCCACCAAGCAGGGAGTATTTGCTGTTTGACGACCATCCGGCCAGAACAATGCCGTATACGCCGAGAGAAGCCATGGCCAGGATATAAAGAACACCGATATTGAGGTCAAAGACTGTCCCGGTCTGGTCAGCGTAGGCAGCTATCTGCAGAGGCACCTTGTACCCCATCACTTCGATGGTATCCCCGAAAGGGATGACAGCAAAGGAAATGAAAGCCGTAATCAGGGCGACGAGCGGTGCCAGAACAAAAGCGAACTTGCTCGCCTCCGCCGGGATGATCTCCTCCTTGAAGAAGAGCTTCAGTCCGTCGGCAATCGGCTGCAGAAGCCCGATAGGGCCGGTTCTGTTCGGTCCGATCCGCACCTGCATATGACCGATGATCTTCCGCTCGGCGTAGGTGGCATAGGCAACGGTAAGCAGAACGAAAACAAATGCCACAAGCACTTTTAGTATCATTGCTCCGTAGTATATGAGCGGTAGTCCTAATATTTCCATGCTATCCTCTTCCCCTCTTCCAGAATGTTATATCTGTGACGAAGAATCTTCTATTTGCTGACTGTTACGTAGGTTACAGGAGACCCGGTTGCAATGTTGTTGATTGAGTTGCTGTCAAAGTGATACGGAGCAAAGACAACTCCTTCCGGCATACGGAGCCCGACTTTAACCGGCAGAGAAAGCTCACCGCTGGCAGATTTTACCTTTACCGTATCCCCTTCAGCAACACCCAGCCTGGCTGCATCCTTACGTCCCAGTTCGATGTATTGCTCAGGGCAGACCAACATCGGTCCCTCGCCAAAACGTGACATCGTCCCGCAGTGATAAAGAGCACTGCCGATTACAAGAGCGAATTTTCCCTGTTCCGCAGCAGGCGCAGACCCGGTAACCGCGACAAGTTTCGGTGCAATGTTAACAGGATAGACGCTACCGTCATCGCCCAGGTTCTCGAATGTCAGACCTTCGTAACCAGATGTCGTGGCTGCAATCTCTTTAAGGAGTTCGGCGGCATCAGAAGAAACGGCTGCACCTGAAAGTTTGCCTATCAGTCCGGCAAAGATTTCCCGGTCACTCCTTGACAGTCCAACAGCCTTGACAGCCTTTCTGATACGCTGCACGGCACGACCGGCGCTGGTGAAGGTGCCGCATTTTTCGGCAAACGACTTTACCGGCAGAACGACGTCAGCCATTTGGGCTGTTTCAGTCAGGAAAAGATCCTGGACAATAAGGAACGGCACAGCATCAAGGGCTTTTACGATCTTTGCCCTGTCAGGATAGGAGACAACAGGATTTTCACCGGCAACATACAGCAACTTGACCGCTCCGCTCATGCAGCCATCGATAATCGCCGCGGCGTCCCTGCCACCGGAGGTCGGGTGGATGCCCAGGTCGGCAGCCCCCTGACTGTTATTCTTCTCGGCAAGAATAAGGAGGCCGCAGCCCTCCTTGCCAACTTTACCGGTAAGAATAGCAAGGTTCGCCAGCGCCTGCGCCAGTGCCTTGCCATGACCCGGATAGGCAAGGCCGAGAGGCATAAGGATGAGAGCCTTGTCAGCCTTCGCATAGTCACGGGCAAGCTCTCTGATTGTCTCTGTAGGAATCCCTGTCGATTCTGAAGCACTGTCGAGAGAAATTTCAGCAAGTGCCTTGTTGAGAGCTTCGAAGCCCTGTGCCGAGCTGTCCGCCAGGCCTTCGTCAACCAGTACCTTT
Source organism: Deltaproteobacteria bacterium (assembly GCA_017861215.1). Lineage (GTDB taxonomy): Bacteria > Desulfobacterota > Desulfuromonadia > Geobacterales > DSM-12255 > VEOV01. The sequence goes on from JAGFXN010000006.1 coordinate 7,691, forward strand.
GCAATGGCATTGACAAGCGCAACTTCGCTGGCCGGCTTATGTACATAGGTCGTTGCGTCAGGAAGCTTTGACAGCTTGCCGCTCTTGTCAGAGATTATTCTTAAATCCACCCCTTTACGCTTGACGCCGAGATTGATCTCGAAGCCGATAACAGGATGTGTTTCATAGGCATCGGTCTTGACAACAAGGAGCAGGTCAGTCTTCTGGATGTCAGCGATGACTGAAGGGGATGAGGTAATGCCGAAACTCTCTTTCATCCCTTGGGTAAGAGCTGCGTGAGCATAGCCGGCTGAATGGTCAATGCTGTCTGTGCCGACTGTACCCTTGAAGAGCTTTCTGAAAAGGAGCAGCTCCTCATTTGTTAGTCTCGGGGTCACGAGACCGGCAATGGCGGATGCATCGGCTGATTTTTGCTCCGCAAGTTTGGCAGCAATCAATGCAAGCGCTTCATCCCAGGCAGCAGGCACAAGCCCGCCATTTTTACGGATCAGAGGTGTTTGCAGACGCTTCTCGCTGTTAACAAACTGATAGGCAAAGCGGCCGCGGCCGCAGAGCTGGCCGTTGTGAAACCCCTGGTCCTCATCGTAGATAGTCGTCAGGACCTTGTCGTCCTTGACACCAAGAGTCAGCTGGCAGCCAGTTGCGCAGTACGAGCAGACAGACTTGACCTTTTTTAGCGCCCACCATCTGGCCTTGAACTTGAACGGCTTGGCAAGCAGCGCACCAACCGGGCAGACAGAAATGCAGGAGCCGCAGTATTCGCAGTCGAGCTTACCGTCAAAAGGTGTGCCGATTTTTGCCTCAATACCGCGGTTTACAAATGAGTAGGCTCCGAAGGAAACTATTTCATCACAAATACGCGCGCATTTGCCGCAGTGAATACAGCGGTTCTGATCACGCTCAATGAGTGGGTTGTCGTAGTCGATCTCCCAGCGAAACTTTTCGTCAGTGAAATCATTTCTATCAACTTTATATTCGTAGGTAAGGTTCTGTAGATCACAGTCTCCGGCAGCATCACAGACAGGACAATCAAGCGGATGCTTGAGCAGGAGCAGTTCAAGAACAAGTTTTCTGGCTTTGATAATCTCATCAGTGGTTGTACGGACAATCATCCCCTCAGATACAGGAGTTGTACAAGCCGGGATAAGACGCCCTTTCATCTGCTCGACTTCAACCAGACACATACGACAACCGCCGAACGGATGCAGCTTCTTGTCATGGCAGAGTATCGGTATCCGAATGCCGGCAGCCTTGGCAGCATCGTATATCGTAGCATCTGGAGCTACGGCAACCTGTATGTCGTCTATAGTAAGATTAACCATCTCGACCTCTGTCTCCCTCAAAATTTCTCAGGTGAAGCTGTTACTCGATCGCCATGAAGCGGCAGGCATCATAGCATGACTTGCACTTGGTACATTTTTCCTTGATCAGTTCGGCAACCTGTCCTTTTTCCCATTTAATAGCATCAACCGGACAGGCCTTGAGACAGGCGCCGCATTTGACACATTTCTCGGGTATAACCTGCCAGAGGAGAAGTTCCTTGCAGCAGTTGGAAGGACAGCGCTTGTCGTTTATGTGAGCCTCATACTCTTGGCGGAAATACTTGATTGTGGAGAGAATCGGATTAGGAGCTGTCTGGCCAAGACCGCAGAGCGAAGCCTTCTTGATGGTGGTACCCATTTCGAGAAGTTTCTCGATGTCAGATGCCTCACCTCGCCCTTCGGTGATCTTCTCAAGGATATCGAGCATCGCTTTCAGACCGATCCTGCAGGGAACGCACTTGCCGCAGGACTCGTCACGAGTAAAATTAAGAAAGAAGCGGGCAACGTCAACCATGCAGGTTGTTTCGTCCATGACGACCAGTCCGCCGGAACCCATCATGGCACCAGCCTTGATCAGTGAATCATAATCAACAGGAGTGTCGAGAATATCCGCCGGTATACAACCGCCGGAAGGCCCGCCGGCCTGAACAGCCTTGAACTTCCTGTTATTGGCGATACCACCGCAGACGCTGTAGATAACATCACGGACAGTCATCCCGGCCGGAACTTCGACAAGTCCGGTATGCTTCACCTTGCCGGTGACCGCAAAAATCTTGGTGCCCTTGGTTGTCTCGGTTCCCAGAGAAGCGTACCATTCTGCACCTTTAAGGATGATATGGCGGACGTTGGCAAAAGTTTCAACATTATTGATATTAGTCGGCTTGCCCCAGAGGCCCTTGACAGCCGGGAACGGCGGCCGGGGACGCGGCATGCCGCGCTCGCCTTCAATAGAGGCCATCAGCGCGGTCTCTTCTCCGCAGACGAACGCTCCAGCGCCCTTTTTGATTCTGAGATCAAAATCAAAACCGAATCCCATGACGTTTTTGCCGAGATAGCCCTTTTCGTAGCAGACATCGATGGCCATCTGCAGGCGCTCAATAGCCAGAGGATATTCGGCCCGGACATAGACATAACCGTAGGTGGCGCCGATAGCGAATCCGGCGATCATCATCCCCTCGATGATACAGTAGGGGTCGCCTTCGAGGATAGAACGGTCCATGAATGCACCGGGATCACCTTCGTCGGCATTGCAGATGACATATTTCAGCTTTCCGGGTGATGCGGCACAGAAAGACCACTTCATGCCGGTGGGGAAACCTCCGCCGCCGCGCCCTCTGAGGCCGGATTTCTTAACAAATGTATTATAATAAGGCTTGGCCTTGCGCTTCTCAAGAATCGTCATATTGACAATGTGTTCATTGACAATGTTTTCGACCTCTTCCGGCTTAACAAAATCGTAGGTGACACGCCCCTGCTCTTCGGTGATGATATCGACCAGAACATCGTTGGCACAGAGACCGCGACAGCCGGTCTTGATGACGTCACAGCGCTTGCCGACAACGGCACTAAGGCCCTTCTCGGCAATAACCCTGACGAACTCGGCCTCGACCTCTTTGGCCCCCATCGAAACACCGCCGGTCCCCTGGCAAATCAGAATTTTTATTGCTGCATTTTCGCTCATGACTGAATTGTCCCTTACCGAAATAGTATCGAGCTACTTTTTCATTGGTCTCTGATTATAGTCTGCAATGATCTCTTCCACCTTCTGCACCGTCATTGAACCGTAGGTGGCATCATTGACCATGGCAAGAGGCGCCATCCCGCAAGCTCCGAGACAGGCGACCTTTTCGAAGGTATAGCGCAAGTCTGCCGATGTTTCCGCGTGTCCGATGTGAAGCTTGTCAAAAAAAGTCTCAACAATCCTGGTAGCACCCTGGACGTGACAGGCAGTACCAACGCAAACGCGGATGATGAAACGGCCGCGGGGCTTGAGATGGAACTGTGCATAAAAGGTTAGCACTCCGTAGATCTGGCTCGGATAAACATTGAGCCTCTCGGCAACAAGCTCTATCGTCGGCTTCGGAACATACCCATACTCGTCCTGAATCCCCTGAAGAACCGGCATCAGGTTGCCGTGAAGGGTGAGATATTTATCGATAACCGCATTTGCTGCCGTCAAATCGATCGGCTCTTCAACCTTCTCTTCAGTTTCACTATTTTGGGCGGTTGCGTTACTCATGGACTTCCATCTCCTTTGCAGGGAGTTTAACGGTCAATTTCACCCAGAACGATATCAAGGGTTCCGATTACAGCTACAAGGTCGGCAATCATGGCGCCTTTTGCCATCTTCTCGATAGCAGAGAGATTGACAAATGAAGGGGGACGAACTCTCATCCGGTATGGCTTGTTACCGCCGTCACTGACGAGATAAAAACCCAGCTCGCCTTTCGGCGCCTCCACTGACTGGTAAATCTCACCTTCAGGAACAGGGAACCCTTCGCTGGCAATCTTGAAGTGATGGATAAGACCTTCGATTGAGTTATAGACGTTCTCTTTCGGCGGATAGCAGACCTGCGGCTCGTCTGCGAGCACCGGACCAGGCTTGAGAGCTTTCAATGCCTGGGAGATTATGTTCACTGCTTCGCGCATTTCAATAAGGCGGACCTTGTAACGGTCGAAGGTGTCACACTTCTCGCCGACAGGAACCTTGAAGCTGTACTTGTCATAACCGCTGTACGGGTTGTCGCGGCGAAGGTCCCAGTCAACGCCGGAGCCACGCAGCGCCGGACCGGTGATCCCTGCATCGATTGCGTCCTCGGCAGAGATCACGCCGTTACCGACAGTCCGCTGCAACCAGATGGTGTTCTTGGTGAGAAGCCCCTCGTAGGTATCGAAGAAACCGGGGAAAGTGTCGATAATTTCCTGGACATCCTTTTCAAACCCGGCATAGACATCGGCTGAAAGCCCGCCGACGCGGTAGTAGTTGCTCGTCATGCGTGCACCGGAAAGCTTTTCATACAGCTGCATAACCTTCTCACGCTCGCGGAAGGCATAGATGAATACTGTCATGGCGCCGATATCGAGAGCGTGACAGGCAAGCCATACCAGATGAGACTTGAGACGGGTCAGCTCCGCCGTAATGACACGGACCGTTTGTGCCCTCTCAGGCACCTCGATACCGAGAAGCTTTTCCACCGCCAGGACATACCCGAGATTGTTGCTCATCGGCGCCAGATAGTCCATTCGGTCGGTCAGCGGCAGTGCCTGATGATAAGTCCTGTACTCGGAAAGCTTTTCAATACCGCGGTGGAGATAACCGATATGCGGGGTAATCTTGCGGATTATCTCACCGTCAAGTTCGAGTACCAACCGCAAAACCCCGTGTGTTGACGGATGCTGCGGTCCCATGTTTAGTGTCATTGTCTCTATTTGTGCCATTGATTTTTCACCCCTGCAGAGTGTTGAATACATGTATGTGTTTAGCGGATCAGGAAAGGCGCCCCTTGTATGGCTCCCTATCCGGTCCCTGGAGTGGATAGTCCTTGCGCAGCGGATGACCGGCCCAGTCGTCCGTCATCAGAATCCTGCGCAGGTCAGGATGGCTATTGAAGGTTATGCCGAATAGATCGTACACCTCGCGCTCAAGCCATTCCGCTGTAGACCAGACCTTATAGACAGTATCGATCGAACAGCAGCTCTCGCTGACTTGCGCCTTGATCCTGAGCCTGTCCTTGTTCGGGATGGAGTATAAATTGTAGACCATCATGAATCTCGGCTCCTGTCCAAGATAGTCTACCGCGGTAACATCGGTCAGCAGGTTGAAGGCAAGAGCTGTCTTCAGGAAACTGCAGATGTCGACAATATTCTCTTTCTTCACGGTAACGGTGACTTCGCCGCGAAATTCCTTGATGTCGACGATGTCAGCAGCGAAACGCTCTTTCAGCTTGATTACTGCACGATTATTTTCTGCCATATCAGCCGTACCTCTTCCTTTACTCTTGATAGCTTATGCAGCGGAGTCGTAACGCTCACCAAGACCGATTGTCGATCCGAAGGAGTTGCGCTCCCGCATTATCTTTTCCTGAAGCTTGATCAAGCCAAAGAGCAGAGCTTCCGGACGGGGAGGGCAACCCGGGATATAGACATCGACCGGTAAAGCTTCATCAACCCCCTGCACAACACTGTAGGTATCAAAAATTCCGCCTGAACAGGCGCAGGCCCCCATGGCAATCACCCATTTCGGCTCCGGCATCTGCTCATAAACCGTCATGATGACCGGCAGCATCTTTTTGGTGACGGTCCCGGCGATAATAATGCAGTCGGATTGACGCGGGGATGCACGGAAAATTATCCCGAAACGGTCAAGGTCATTGTGGGACGCCCCTGTTGCCATCATCTCGATGGCACAGCAAGCAAGACCGAAGGTCATCGGCCAGATGGATGATTTGCGTGCCCAGTTGACAAGGCCGTCCAGAGACGCGGTGAGAATGTTATCTCCAAGAGGATTATCTACTCCCATTCCAAGGCTCCTTTTTTCCATACATAAATATAGCCGACGAAGAGGATTACCACGAATACCCCCATCTCCATAAGGCCAAAAACCCCCAGACGCTTGAAAAGAACCGCCCAGGGGTAAAGGAATACACACTCTATATCGAACAGAATAAAAAGCATGGCTATTATGTAGAACTTGATGGAGAAGCGCTCCTGCGCGCTACCTACAGGCTCGCAACCGCTTTCATACGGCTGAAGTTTGAGCGGCGAAATCTTTTTCTGACCGATAAGCGCTGAGAATACGACCGAGCCAAGCCCGAAACAGAGCGCAACCACCAAAAGTAAAATTATCGGGAGATATGCACCTAACATCTGATCCTCCGTCCACCCATTTATTGCAAGCTCGTCGCCAATCACCCTGTTATTTCAGATAATTGGGAAACCCTTGCATTACTGTATACAGTATACAATGCGGCGCAATTTAGGTCATTTAACCTTCTTTGTCAAGGGAAAAAATCTCTTAATCTTTGCCTTTTTTTCAATAGCTCCTGCTAATAAAGACGGCCACAAATTAGCCGATTAATGCCTTGACACGATTCGCGGTTATGTGCTAACTCTTCGTAAATCATAGTGTTTCTCAATTCAGTCTGCGAGGGTTACATGAACCACACAAAATCAAGTCAGCTTTTTGCTGCCGCAAAAGAGATCATTCCTGGCGGCGTCAACAGCCCGGTACGGGCTTTCAAATCCGTTGGCGCCGATCCGGTTTTCATAACCCGCGCAGCCGGCTCACACATTTTTGATGCTGACGGCAACGACTATATTGATTATGTCGGCTCCTGGGGTCCGATGATTCTTGGTCACTGTCACCCTGATGTGGTTGCTGCCGTCAAAAAGACTGCCGAAAGCGGCTGCAGCTTCGGCGCACCGACAGAACTCGAAATCAGACTGGCGGAAATGGTCATCGACGCTGTACCGTCCATCGAGATGGTCAGGATGGTAAGCTCCGGCACCGAAGCAACGATGAGCGCCATCCGCCTTGCCCGCGGCTATACCTGCCGCGACAAGATCATGAAGTTTTCCGGCTGTTATCACGGGCACTCCGACGCCCTGCTTGTCAAGGCGGGTTCCGGCGCCGCCACCTTCGGCGTTCCCGATTCCCCCGGCGTTCCGCAGGACTTTGCCAAGCACACCCTTACCGCTGCCTTCAACAGTCTGGATTCAGTCAAGAGACTGATTACTGAGAACAAGGGTCAGATCGCCTGCATCATCATTGAACCGATTGCCGGCAACATGGGGACAGTACCGCCGCAGCCCGGCTTTCTCGAAGGACTTCGCCAGCTCTGCAGCGACGAAGGTATGGTGCTCATCTTTGACGAGGTCATGTCCGGTTTCAGGGTGGCGCTTGGCGGCGCACAGGAGGTCTACGGCGTAACTCCCGACATGACGACACTCGGCAAGATTATCGGCGGCGGACTTCCGGTAGGCGCGTTCGGCGGCAAAAAGGAGATCATGTCGCTCCTCTCACCGTCCGGGGGAGTATACCAGGCCGGAACACTTTCCGGAAACCCCCTGGCAATGGCCGCCGGCATTGCCACTTTGAAGCTGCTTCAACAGCCCGGCTTTTATCAGCAGCTTGAAGAGAAGAGCGCCTATCTTGCTGCCGGGATCGCCAAAGCAGCACAAGATGCCGGCTACCCGCTCTTTTCCACCCGTGTCGGCAGCATGATCTGCGCCTTCTTCACCAAGCAGGAAGTGACTGACTGGGAGAGCGCCGCTACCTGCGACACCAAGGCTTTTGCTACCTATTTCCGCGCCATGCTCGAAGAAGGAATTTATCTGGCGCCGTCCCAGTTCGAGACGGGTTTCGTCTCAATCGCCCACACCCGCGAAGAGCTTGACAGAACCATAGCCGCCGCAGGAAAATGTTTCCGGCTGCTGTAAACGGCTGCCAGACAGTTTCTGCTCGCAATGTCAGCCTGCGGACAGGCGCCAGAACACAAATCGCTGTTGACAGCCTTTGTCTGGCATGTTATGTAATTCAGGTTTTGCTGCCCCTTACACGCTGCTTTTTGATAACTACATGGCCCTAAGTGAAGACAAGAAAGAGCTGCTGCGGATTCTGGGCAACGTCTCAAGCATGGGAATTTCGGTGGCTGTTGCCATTGCCATCGGTGTTGCCATGGGACTGCAGCTTGACAAATGGTTCAACACTGCTCCCTGGTTTTTCTTCATCTTCCTCTTTTTCGGAATTGTTGCCGGATTCAGGAATGTTTACCGGGTTTCCAGCAAAGAGATTCATAGGGATGAAGCTGATCACGATAAATGAGGGAAATGTCCAGGCTGTTATTATCAAAGGGAGTCTGCTGCTTCTGGCTGTTCTGTCTGTTGCCGGTTTTTTCTTTGTTTCGGCACGCTTTGCCTGCAGCGTTCTTGCCGGCGGCGCACTGACACTGCTTAACCACTGCTGGCTGAGAAGTATCCTGGAACGGGTACTCTCCGGACAGACCGAAAATGCCGCAAGATACACCTTGCTCCGCTACCTGTTGCGGCTTACGTTGATAGCTGTCGCGGTAGTTGCTCTTTTCAGGCTTCATGTTGACATCGGCGGACTTTTTGCCGGGCTGTCAATACTGGTTATTGCGACCATAACAGTTTCCATATATTCACTGGTGCATCACAAAGGAGAATCGTCATGATCCACCCCATACTTTTCCTGCAGTTTTTCCGTGAGCTGCTTGCTCCGCTCCATATCTCTGCAGCCGGAATTGACGCGATTGCCTACACCTGGCTGATCATAGCCCTGCTGGCAATGGTCTCGATTGTGGCAACCAAAGCCGTCAAAATGGTTCCAGGCGGACTGCAGAACTTCATGGAAGTCGTCGTTGGCGGCATCGAGAACATGATCGTCGAAACCATGGGTGAGCATGGCCGTCCGTTCTTCCCGCTGATCGCAACCCTTGCCATCTTCATCCTCGTCTCAAACCTCATTGGACTTATTCCCGGATTCTTTCCGCCGACTGCCAACATCAACACCACCGCCGCCTGTGCTGTCGTCGTATTCGTGATGACCCATGTCGTCGGTGTTAAAGAGCACGGGGTAAAGTACATCAAGCATTTCATGGGGCCAATCATCTGGCTCGCACCGATGATGTTCTTCATCGAGGTCATCGGCCACTTCAGCCGGGTCATCTCCCTCACGCTCCGTCTTTTCGGAAACATGAACGGTCACGAACTCGTCCTGATGATCTTCTTCGGCCTGGCCCCTTTCATGGTGCCGCTGCCGATGATGCTGATGGGTGTGCTCGTATCCTGCATCCAGGCATTTGTATTCATGCTGCTGGCGATGATCTATATACAGGGCTCACTGGAGCATGCACATTAGAATCAGGTTAAGGTAGAGATAGAGGAAATCCACAACCTGCTCTCGGGATCAGGGAACAAAGGATTTGGAAGTTGACTCTGCTGTTCACTATTCACAACTTTTTTCCTATACAATTTAGGAAATATAAACCAACCGCAGAAGGAGAAAGAAAATGAGCTTTTTTACAATGTGTGTACTCGCAGCAGGCATCGGCATGGCACTCGGCACCCTCGGCACCGGCATTGGTCAGGGACTGGCAGTCGCCCGCGCCGTTGAAGGCGTTTCCCGCAACCCCGGCGCATCCGGCAAGATCCTCACCACCATGATGATCGGTCTCGCCATGATCGAGTCGCTCGCCATCTACGCTCTCGTTGTCTGCCTCATCATCCTCTTTGCCAACCCGTACAAAGATATCGCCATCAAGCTTGCGGAAACTGTAGCAAAGTAATTTGTTCCTTTCCAGGAAGGCAATAAAAAAGGGGGAGCCATTTGGCACCCCCTTTTTTATTGCTTCAACTGCATGCAGCAGCTTCCTACTTTCCCCTACGCGGCTCTGATCACCACAAACCTCGCCCCGTTACCATGTTCAAAGGGTATCGCCAGAATTCTTCGCCGAACTGATCTACAGCCACCACAACAACTGATAATGATTTTCATTTGCAAATTTAACCCGACATGCTAGTATGAACTTACAAGCAGCAAAATTAATGAATGGAGGCGGGCCATGAAACGGATATTAGGAATGCTTACGATCTTGGCAACAACCGCTTTGCTTTCAGTAGCGACTGTCATGGGCGCTGAAGCTACTATGGGTGTCATAGATCAGAAAGATCAATGTCTGCTGGTAGCGGCAAATTGTGCTAACAGCGTAGATTCAATAAGCCAGAGAATTGAGCGGCTGAACAAAGAGATTGCCAAAGGTACGGATGTGTACACTACTGATGAGTTGCAAAGACTCAGGGATAAGCTGGATGATGCAGTCAGAACACTGGACGACCTGATCAGAAGTTAATTTCCGGTACCAATGGTACCCATCAGAAGAGTAGTAGAACTAGCAGGAACGAGGGGGACAGAAAGTGTCCCCCTTTCCTTAGTGCTCCCTCCGGAATAATTTTTAATTTTATAGCCTCTATCCAGGGATCAGGTTTTCACTATTCAGCACCCTGGACATACTGACAAAACAGGAGCAGCTTATTCCATTCTGACCGCTATGTACCGAGAACTATCGCCATGCTTTACCAGCAAGCGTAGCGCCTTATCCTTCTTGCCTGCAGCCAGAGCCTTATCGTACTCCTCGACAGTTGCGATCTTTTTACCGTTCACCTCTTTTACTATGTCGCCCCGCTGGATCCCGGCAAGCATGGCCGGACTGTCGGCTTTCACCTCGGCAACCACAACTCCTGCCGTATCCTTCAGACGCATCGCAGCGGCCAACTCCTTGGTGAGCTGGCGTACGGCAAGGCCAAGCCTGTCCGCACCATCGGTCGCTTCTTCATCGTCACCATCCTTCATCTTGTCGATCGTCAGGGGCAAGGTCACCTCTTTGCCGTCACGCATAATCCTTACCACAACATTTTTACCCGCAGGAGTCGCCGCAACAAGGCGCGGCAGGTCACTCATCTCCTTGATCTCCTTGCCGTCAAAGAAAAGGATTATATCGCCGGTTTTGATGCCGCCCTTCTCTGCCGGGCCTTCCGGCAGAATCTCGCTGACCAGCGCACCCTTTTCCCCGGAGAGCCCGAAGGAGTCCGCCAGCTCTTTCGTCACCGCCTGAACAGATACGCCGATCCACCCTCTGGTAACTTTCCCCTTGTCCCGCAACTGCGGGATGATCGATTTCGCCATGTTTACTGGTATGGCAAAGCCGATCCCCTGCCCTCCGGCAATTATGGCTGAATTGATACCGATAACTTCACCGGCGGCATTGATCAGCGGACCGCCGGAATTACCGGGATTGATCGAGGCATCAGTCTGGATAAAGTCGTCATAAGGTCCGCTGCCGATCACCCGCCCCTTGGCACTGACGATCCCCGCAGTAACAGTCTCTGCCAGCCCGAACGGATTGCCGATCGCCATAACCCATGCACCGACTTCAAGCTCGTCACTGTTACCCAGGAACGCAACCGGCAGCTTTTCGGCAGAGGTGACCTTTATCAGCGCCAGATCAAGCTTGGCGTCACTCCCTTTCAGTTCACCCTTCAGCTCCCTGCCGTCATGCAGCTTCACTTTGATTTCGTCAGCTCCGTCGACGACATGGTTGTTGGTAAGGATATAGCCGTCTTCACTGATGATAAAGCCTGAACCGAGACTCTTCTGTCTCTGTGCCTGGGGACGCTGCTCATCGAAAAACCTGTCAAAGAAATCCTGGAAAGGGTCATTGCCGAAAGGAGAGTTGCCATACTGCCGCGGCTGCTGACGGCGCTGTTTTGTTTTTTTCTCCGTGCCAATATTGACCACCGTCGGTTTCAGTTTTTTTGCCAGTTCGACAAAATCCGGCGGTGAATATTTGGCCATAGCCGGCAGGGGTGTCATGATCCATGCTGCCAGAAGAGTTGCTGCCAGAAAAAAGACGGTTTTTCTCATTACTGACCTCCTTGCTGAATATCTAGAGAAAAAAACTAATCACCGCAACGCCCCATGTCAAGAACCTCCCTACAAAAAAAACCCGCCCTTTGAGGGGCGGGTTTCTTGTTACGCTATGAAGCCTGAGACTATTCGCAGAGGTCGAGCTTGACGTCCCAGTTCTTGACCTTCATGGTGCCGTTCTGCGCCAGGTTGAGGTGCATCTTGAAGGCGCGATCCCACAGTTGGGGCTCGTGGCCGATCCCCTTGGCCAGGGTTTCCTTCAGGGCCATGTGGTAGTAATCGGTGAGGATCGGCTTGTAGTCCGGATGGGCACACTTCTCGATGATCTTCAGGGCACGGTCGCGCGGGCAGAGTCCACGGAGGTCGGCCAGACCCTGCTCGGTCACCACGCAATCAAGGTCGTGCTCGGTGTGGTCGATGTGAGAGCAGTGCGGCACCACACAGGAGATGCCGTTCGGGTCGGTCTTGGACGGACGACTCGACGGGGTGTGCATGATCTTCAGGTAGCCGTTGCGCAGGAAGTCGCCGGAACCGCCGAGGCCGTTGATCATCCGGGTACCGCCAACCAGGGTGGAGTTGGCATGGGCGTACATGTCGATCTCGACCGGGGTGTTCATGGCGATACAGCCGAGACGACGGATCGGCTCAGGAGCATTGGAGATGGAAAGCGGACGAAGCGTAATCTTGTCGAAATACCGCTCCCAGTTCTCGAAGAAGCGCGGGAAGCCCGGGGTCTCGGAGAGCGACAGCGAGCAGGAAGAGGCACAGAGCAGGTTGCCGCCGTCGAAAAAGTCAAGCATGGTATCCTGCAGAACCTCGGTGTAGACCGACAGGTTGCGGAACGGGCCCTTGGCCAGGCCGCCGATGACGGCGTTGGCGATGGAGCCGACGCCGGACTGCAGCGGCAGCAGGTTCTCGGGGAGACGCCCCATCTTGATCTCGTGGGAGAAGAACTCCATGATGTGGCCGGCGATGGCTGCGGAGGTGTCATCCTCCTCGGCAAAGGCGCGACCTTTGTCGCGCAGTTTGGACTCGACGATGGCGACGATCTTGTCCGGATCGCACGGCACGTAGGGGGTGCCGATGCGGCTGTTGGCCGCGGTGATCAGGAACGGTGCGCGGTGAGGCGGCTTCTGTTGCATGTGGATATCGTGTATCCCTTCGAAGGAGGGCTGTCCGGTGTTCACCTCGATGATGATCTTGTCGCAGAGGTTGATCGCTTCGGCAACGATACCGCAGGAGGTGGTCAGGACCAGGCCGCAGTCCTCGGTGATGGCCGAGACTTCGATGATGCCGATGTCGTAGCGGCCATTGCCGGTGTAGAAGCCGTAGCTGATGTCCTGGGCGAAATGGCCGAGGTGCTTGTCGCCCATCCGAATGCGGCCGGCATTGATCCCGGCGGCGATGTTCTTGCCGGTCTGGTAAGGCCAGCGGCGGTCGATCATGTCAAGGGTTGCCCAGCGGTCTTCGGTTTCGGCTCCGACGGAGGCGCCGATGAAGAGGTTGAATTTCAACTTGCCCTGCAGATTGTTTTTCTCAACATGCTCTGCAAGAGCGATGGGCACAACTTTCGGGTAACCGGCCGGGGTGAAGCCGGACCACATGAGGTCCTGGCCGTTGCTGAAGAACTTGATAGTGTCCTCGGGCTTCATGACCTTGCTTAAGAGTGACTTGCGACGAACGCGACTATCCAACGTACCGAATTCAGACATCTTCTACCTCCTTTGTTTGATTTGGGGTTCACAGCCTGGCTATGAAAAGCCCTTTGTTAAAATCAAAAGTTAAGATGCGACACAGAAAAATAAATCTTCTCGATAGAGTCTACAAAAAAGTAGAACCGGATTCTACTGAAGGGGGTCTGTTTCGTCAAGATAAAAATATAATAATTCAGCACTCTACAATACCGTTGAGCTTGACTTCGCAATATGCTAAAAGTGAAAAAATTTCAGCGATACTTGCCGGAGGGGATGATGAGCGAGCATGGTGATTTCTGTTACACATTGGAAGGCGCTCTGGAGATGGCGATCAGCATGGAGAGCGACGGTTTCCGCAACTACCTTGAGGCTCTGCGCAAGGTCGAATCGAAGTCAGCCAGAGCGATCCTGAAAGATGCCGCCCTTGATGAACTGGCGCACAAATATGAACTGGAAAAGGCCCTTGTTGAAGGCAACATGACCGCCGGAGCGCTTGACAAGCCGCTCCCCACCATGAACCTTGATGCCGTCCTCGTCAAAAAGGAACTGCGGCCGGATTCAGACGCCAGAGAGGCGCTGGCCTATGCGATCCATCTTGAAAACGGCGCCATCCTCTTTTACAAAAAGATGGCCAACGCCTGTGCCGGCGCTCCCATGGGAAAACTGATGGAGCGCCTCGTAGCCGACGAGAGCCGGCATCTGCAGCAGCTTGAAGATCTCTACGAAGAACATTTCATGACAGAAAACTGAAGTTGACGAATCTTCGTAATATTGCAACCATCCTCGTCGGCAAGGTCTTTGACGTCGAACAGTTTGAAGTCGAAATCGGCGCCAAGGGGTGGCATACCTTCCAGGTGATTCGCCACCCCGGCGGGGTGGCGGTTCTGCCGCTGCACGCTGACGGCACGGTTACCCTGATACGTCAGCCCAGACCGGCGGTCGGCATGGCGCTGCTCGAACTCCCTGCCGGCCGACTCGACCCGGAAGAGTCACCCGAGAACTGCGGTCGCCGGGAACTTCTCGAAGAGACCGGTCTGGTCGCTGACAACTTTCACCCGATCGGCATCATCCACTCATCACCCGGTGTTTTTGACGAAGTAATCCATCTCTACGTCGCCACCGGCCTTACCCAGCATACTCCCGCCCCTGAAGCTGACGAAGATATCGAACCGGTGAGAATCCCTGTTGCCGAAGCCCTGCGCATGGCGCGGCAGGGGCTCATAACCGATGGCAAGACCATCGCCGCACTCTTCCGGGGAGAACCGTACTACCGATGATTCTGACCGCCCGTACCACCAGTGAGCAGAGCGGCCGGCGCCTTGATGACGCTGCCAAGGAGCTTTTCCCCCAACTCTCCAAAACCCAGATACGCCGCATCATCGACCTGGGTGGCTGCGCCGTCAATCAGGTCATGGTCCGGGTCGCCTCCCGCGAACTCGCCGGTGGCGACGAGATCATCCTCGGCGTCATGGAGCCGGAGCGGTTTGTCGATGTCAAACTCGTTGCCGATGATCTCCTCTATGAAGACCACAACTTTCTGGCGCTGAACAAGGCCCCCGGCATCAACAGCCAGCGCACCCCCTATCAGTTCAAGGGAACGGTCGAGTACGCTGTCGGCCAGTATCTGCGCAAAACAGGCAGCAAAGAGCCGGCGCGGGTCATCCACCGCCTCGACCGGGGGACATCCGGGGTCATGTTCTTCCCGAAGAACAAGCAGGCAGCCACCTGGATATCTGATCAGCTGAAAAACGGCCGGGTGGAAAAGGTCTACTGGGCAATTGTCACCGCGACTCCTGACGAGGAGTGCTGGCGGGTTGACGAACCGATCGGCAAGCTCAACAAGTTCCGCTACGGGGTAATCCTCCCCGGCAAACCGTCAATCACCGAATTTCGCGTGCTCGCCAGCGGCGCCGGCGCTGTCCTCGTCGAAGCCAGGCCGCTGACCGGCAGGACCCACCAGATCAGGGTACATCTGACCCACGGCGGCCTGCCCATAGCCGGCGACGCTCCATACGGCGGTGTCCCGGCCGAGAGGATGTTTCTCCACTGCCGCAGCATGGCTTTCCAGGGGCGCAAGGGCGAAAACATCCGCGCCCAGGCGCCGCTTGACGACAGTTTCCGGCGCATGGCGGCGGCGCATCAGCTGGAGCTGCCGGAACAGCACGCCATCAGCTCTCCAGGGATGTAACTGCCGGACCCTTTCGCTCGCACAGACATGGAGCGGTACGCTCTCACCAACCCATTTTTCTGCTGTTCATTGCTACGCTTCCTTTCTGGTCTAATCGAGGTTCAGGAGCGCGGGAAGAGAGTGGACGCCGTCCAGCAGCCAGCGGGCAGCACTGAAATCACCACCCCTGTTCATGTCGCCGGGGATCGCCGCTACGACGAGACCGGCCCGGGCGGCAGAGGTGACACCCCGCTCTGAATCCTCTACTGCGAGACAGCGGCCGGGATGAAGTCCGGCATGGGCACATGCGGTCCGGTATGGCTCCGGATCGGGCTTTGCTGCGCCGTAGTCCTCGCGGGTGAGGATAAAATCAAAATAGCCGAGCAGCCCGCTACTGCGGTGCATCTGCATGAAATGTTCTCTTCTGCAGCTGGTGACGATCGCCATGGGTATCCTGCCGTGCAGCCGCACCAGGGTATCGGTGGCCCCCGGGATAACCAGCGATTCCGCTCCCAAAAGCTCGGCATAGATGCCATCGCGAAAACGGCGCAGCTCTCCGGCACCTATGGCGGTCTGTCCTGGTACTGCGGCGAGATGCAACACACTCTCCCCTTTGCGAAGGGAGATATCGCAAAAGTCTTCGAGCGAAAGCGCCACTCCGGCGCGCGCCAGTGCCTCGGCATTGGCCTGGAAATAAAGGTGCTCGGTCGCCATCAGCACGCCGTCATTGTCCCAGAATATCGCATCAAACATCGTCAATTCTACCTGCTGAATGAGGGTCTTACGCGCCACTTGCCCTGCAGGACGCAACGGCTGGCGGCGGACCGGTGGTTTTTGGCCCGGCCCTGCCGTTTGGTGGCGGCTGCGTCTTTTCAGGTTTTTTGCTTGCTACATGAGGGGGAAGGGGTCGGACACCGACAAAGGACATTTTTCTCGCAGACCTTCCTTGTGTCTCATGTCGGGGGCCGACCGCTTGCACCGCTTTCCTTGTTATTCTTGCCCGGGATTGCAGAAATCCGGTCTCCCTCCGGATCGCCGGCAGGGCTGTATTGGCAGGGGGTTACTCCCCGGTAGAGGTTGTCGGGCGGAGGGGTGCCGCGCTGTTCGTGGGAAAGAGTGCAATCCGTGTAATGGAGCTGGTCTTTCCGGTTGCAGCTGATCAAGGCGCGGACCACGTCGGCACTGATGGCCCCTTTCAGCGCCAGCACGGTGACTTCCTCCAGGGCCGTGCGCAGATCGTAGGAGCTTGGTCGATAGGGCCTGGGGGAGATGAGCGCGTCAAATACATCGCTGACGGCCACGATTTCCACGTTTCTGTTCCGCAGTGCAATCCCTCGCGGATAGCCCGAGCCGTCGCACCGTTCATGATGATCCCGGGCGGTAATCGCCGCCGGATGGTTCGAGTCCTTTAAAAAATAACTCAGCAGAACGTACCCCGCCGCGGCATGATGGCTCAGCTGCATCCGTTCGTGCTCGTTCAGCGGGGTCGATTTGTTGCATATCGCCAGCGGCACGCAGGCTTTGCCGAAATCATGGCACGACGGTGCCGCAAACTCCCTTGACAGGGCCTTCCTGTCCTCAAAGAGTTCCTGGGCCAGCAACTGGGACAGAGCGAAAACCGTCAGGATGTGGCGGTAGGTATAGGGATCGTGGGCCTTGAAGTAACCGTAGATATCCAGCAGGGGCTGGATAAATTCGACCTGCTGCAGAGAGTCGAAAACCGCTTTTGTCCGTGCCGGCTTGGAAAAGATATGGCTATAGGGTGGCTGCTCGACATAGCTGCGCAGGTCTGCAGCGACCGTGCCGTACTCCATCAGCCGCATGGGGGAAAACATCTCCATCCGCGCCGAGCGGGCCACATCCGTCATGGTCTCCGGCGTCAGGCAGCTGCCGGCAGGAAGCAGTTCCCTGCGATCAAGGGTATGAACCGGGTAGCACAACTGCAGTGGTTTTTCCATGGCTCCCTCCTGCTATAGACAGCGAAAAACCAGCGGGTAAAGAAAAAATGCCGTGGTGATCTCTACCC